>JBEKVG010000300.1:0-4129 GCA_049514195.1 Anaerolineales bacterium
TTGAGGTCGCCCTAAAAGAAGCCTTGCGGGCCGGAGATGATGTGCGTAAGCGTTCCGTCCGTATGGTGCTGGCAGCCGTCCGCCAGGTGGAGATTGACCGGCAGATAAAGTTGGATGAAGCCGCGGTTTTAAGCATCATCCAGAAGGAAATCAAGACTCGTAAGGAGTCCGTGGAGGAAGCACGCCGCGCCAACCGTCCAGACATCGTGGCTGCTACCGAAGCTGAAATTGTTGTCTTGCAAGCATATCTGCCTGAGGCGATGGAGGCTGACGAACTCAAGGCTCTAGTCGAATCCGCCGTTGTCGAAGTGGGTGCCAAGTCACCGGCGGATATGGGCAAGATCATGAAGCTGCTCATGCCGCGTGTGGCTGGACGCGCTACGGGTGATCAGGTCAGCGCTGTGGTCCGTCAATTATTGCAGAAGTAAATGGTTGCACTGGCAGTAGTCCGCTCCTGTTGAGGCAACTTCGATGGAAACTCCTGGTCAATCGCCACGTGCCTTCGATAGTCAAATAATACTATCGATCTTGGTGCTGGTATGTGCCACCATTTTGAGCTATCTTGCCCTGGTCCAGCCCTGGTCGTTGCGGCGGACCAGTCTTCCGTTGGCGGTGGGGGATGTGGCCTCGCAGGATTTGCGGGCTACGCATGAGATAAACTATGTCAGCACCGTTTCTACGAATGCAGCACGTGATGAAGCAGAACGCGCGGTTGCTCCCATTTATATCCCCCCAGATCCGGCCATCGCGCGCACACAAGCCACGAACCTCAACTCTATCTTGAATCCTATTTCCGGGATTCGCTCTGATACAAGCTCTTCTATCGAAGAGAAAAAAATTTCTCTGCTTGCCATCCAGGGACTTACCTTGGAGCCTGACTTGATTGGTTTATTGGTTGGTCTGACTAATGCTCGCTGGACTCTTGTGCGGGGTGAGGCCTTCAACGTACTTGTGGAGACAATGCGTAATCCCGTCCGGACCGAAAACCTGGACACAGTCCGCCAGAATCTTGTCACACTGGTCAGCCCTTCCCTTACAGAACGCGAAGCAGCGCTGGTTGTCGCGCTTGTCTCGCCTCTGGTGGTGGCGAACAGTTTCTACAGTCCAGAATTGACTGATGCGGCCCGTCAAGCTGCCCGTGAGGCAGTCCAACCGGTAACACGCTCTTTTGTAGAAGGGCAAACGGTTGTTACGCGCGGACAAGTGATTACGCCGGCAGATTTAGAAGCTCTGACAGCCTTGGGACTGATCCAATCCAAAGACCAGCTCTACAATCTCCTGGGGGCGGCCGCTTTGGTGGTACTCCTGGCGGTTTTCTCGGCTGTGTATATTTCCCGACGCCAGCCAGCAGCTGTTACTGACCTGCGCGGTTTCCTTCTGCTTGGATCGCTCTTTGTTGTATTCCTAGCGAGTGCACGCATTTCCATTCCAAACCGGGCAATCATACCGTACCTTTTTCCTATCCCAGCTTTTGGCCTGTTGGTTTCAGCTCTGTTTGGCATGGAACGAGGCATGGTTTTTAGTCTGTTAATGAGTATCCTGTGTGCTTATGGCATGCCAGATTCCCTCGGCTTGATGTCATACTATACCATGAGTAGCCTATGCGGCGTACTGGTTTTAGGACAAGGCCGCCGTGTGGCACAGTTCTTATATGCAGCATTAGCGATTGCAGTGGCTGGTGCAGCTATGCTAGCCGCCTACCGCT
Source organism: Anaerolineales bacterium (assembly GCA_049514195.1). Lineage (GTDB taxonomy): Bacteria > Chloroflexota > Anaerolineae > Anaerolineales > Villigracilaceae > UBA877. The sequence continues at coordinate 1,706 of JBEKVG010000300.1, forward strand.
TGCCTTTCACAGAAACAGATTGGATCGGGGTGGCAACTTTGATGGGGGCGGCAGTTTTCATGGGAATTGCTTCGATCGGCCTGGCGTTGCCATTGCAATTTCTACTGGCGCAATTCGTTGGCCTGACGACAGCCCTGCAATTACTTGAAATTTCCAGGCCTGATGCGCCCTTGCTGAATTACTTTCTGCAACGCGCCCCGGGCACATACCAACATAGCCTGCAGGTTGCCAACCTGGCAGAACAGGCGGCTGAATGCCTGCATGCCGACTCTCTCTTAACGAAGGTCGGGTCGTTATTCCATGATATCGGGAAAGCAGCCAACCCGCTCTTTTTCGTCGAGAACCAGCCACCCGGGCAGATCAACTCTCATGATGATCTGAAACCCGAGGCCAGTGCCCAAGCAATCATTCGTCACGTTTCCGATGGCCTGGCGTTGGCGCGCCGGTACCATTTGCCGCGCCGCTTGCAGGATTTTATCGCTGAGCATCACGGCACGCTCATCACCCGTTACCAGTACAACCGTGCTGTTCAGGCCGCCGATGGTGATAAATCAAAAGTTAACGAGGCAGAATTCCGCTATCCCGGCCCTGCCCCGCGTTCGAAAGAGACTGCCTTGCTGATGTTCGCGGATGGCGTGGAAGCCCGTGCCCGCGCGGAACACCCAGGCAATGATGATGAAGTGCGCAGCTTGGTTCGCAGCGTAATTGAAAGCCGACAGAAGGATGGTCAACTGGATAATGCTCCAATCTCCCAGCGCGACCTGGCTACTATCATTGAATCTTTTGTAACCACCTTGCGCGTCACGTACCATCCGCGCCTGGAATATCCGCAAGAACCGCCTGCAACCCCGGACATGCCTGCTGAAGGACTTCCGTTGGTGAAGACCGAATGATTATTATCGAAAACGAATCTGGTCAGGTTTTCTCCACGGGCTTGTTGGAACACGCCGGCCTGGCTGTGCTCGAACTTCCCGGCGCTCCTGATGGGGATATAACGATAGCGCTTGTGGATGATCTCCACATCCAGGAACTTAACCGGGATTTTCTCGGCCACGATGCACCGACGGACGTACTTTCCTTTCCCGCTGACGAAGTCGACCCGGAAACAGGCCGCCGTTACCTAGGCGATGTGGTCATCTCTTTTGCACGTGCGGCGGAACAGGCCAGCGAACGCGGGCATGCCATCGAAGCTGAAATGCAGCTTCTGGTGGTGCACGGTGTTCTGCACCTGCTGGGTCATGACCATGCCGGGACAGGGGAAAGGGAGCGCATGTGGGCAGCCCAGACTAAGGTTCTGGAACGCCTGGGCGTTTCCCCGAAGATCGTCCATGAATAAGATCAAGGAATTCTTTGTCTCACGGGCCTGTTCATTCCGGCATGCCTTCCAGGGGTGGTGGTATGTCCTTCGCACGCAACGGAATGCCTGGATCCATACCGCTATTAGTATTCTGGTGTTGCTGGTGGCAGTGTGGTTGCGCCTGTCGCTGCGGGATTGGGCAGTGCTCTTCCTGACGATTGCGCTGGTATGGACAGCAGAATTTATTAATACAGCCCTCGAGGCAGTGGTGGACCTGGCCAGCCCGCATCAGCATCCCCTGGCAAAGGTGGGCAAGGATGTGGGCGCTGCGGCAGTATTGCTCGCCTCCCTGTCTGCCATCCTGGTAGGCCTGGTCATTCTCGGTCCACCGCTGTGGATTAGACTGTTGAAATATTTTAAATAAACCACAGATAAACGCAGATGTCTCTCTCCTTTCGTTTTGGTACTGTCGGCTCCCCCGTGGCCACCCCAGTCAAACCTGGGGGAACGGTCGGCGGGATCCAGTACACTGCATCGATCGGTCTGGATGCCCTCGAGCTGGCCTGGGTCAATGGAGTCCGCGTTGGCGAAGCCACCTGTGCAGCCATTAAACAAGCTAGTGAGGAAAATGGCGTGGCACTCTCGGTGCATGCACCCTATTACATCAATCTGAACGGCGCTGACGAGAAATGGCCGCACCTGCGCACCTACCTAATGGACGCGGCTCACTTTGGCAACCTGGCCGGCGCGACTGACATCATCTTCCATCCCGGCACATACTTTGGTCGCCCCCCCGACGAAGTGCTGAAAGTTACCATCCCGCGCCTACAGGACTGTGTAGACGAACTCCGGGCTGTAGGGAATCCGGTCACCCTGCGTCCCGAGATCAGCGGAAAAGCTGCCATGCTGGGTTCCCTGGCGGATGTACTCGAGATGGCCAAGTCCATTCCGGGTGTCCTCCCGTGCATAGATTTTGCCCACCTGCATGCCCGTCTCGGTGACGGTGCAATGAATACTTATGCCGAGTGGATCTCAGCGCTGGATCTCTATCGTGATTCCCTTGGAGTTGAGGCTATGCAGCACCTGCATATCCACCTTTCCGGCATCAACTATGGACCGAAAGGGGA
>JBEKVG010000301.1:0-4128 GCA_049514195.1 Anaerolineales bacterium
TGGGACCCTGGGAATATATCCTTTACGGCGTCCTGGCAGAGATTTTATTGGTCTGGGCATTGCGCCCCAATCTCAGACGATTAAGGGAAGGCACCGAACGCCGGCACGGGCTGCCTGCCTTTCTCCAGCAACGCAAACAAGTCAAAGGTCCTGAAAGCAAAGAATAAGAACCTATCCGAAAATTATAGAAGAACCGCATTTTGAGTGCAGGCACTCAAAATGCGAACCTCTTCTGATTTTTCGGATAGATACTAAAATCAACTGCCGTACTTTATGGGTGCGGCGTTTTGTTTTTCTCAATTTTAGCTGCCTCTGCTTCGGTCTGTTCCTTCCGGAGCAGAGCCCGTAAATTGCGGCGATGCAGTTCTTCGGCCAGTCCACCCAGATTAACGCGGCTCTTCCCACAGCTCTCAACTTTGTTTTCATCCAGATAATCCAGGGAGGCTTTACGCCGGGCAGCCGTTTTGGCCACTTTGCGAATGTTGGTCAGGTAGTTCAAGTTCTCCCTGACGGCTGCTTCGATCTCCCCGCGCAGGATGATATCCCCATGTCCCTGGATGATATTCTCCAGACCCATCCTTCCGATTTTCTTGATAGAAGCCGCTATCTCATCGGCGTCGCCATCCACGATGTAAGGCAGGGGCATAAAGGCATCCCCGGCAAACAGGACGCGGTCCTCCTCGATCAGCACGGCAATCCCATCTGCACTATGGCCGGGGGCCGGCATGATGGTCAGGTTCTTTTTGCCAATGCGCAGGGTCAGTACGCCCTGGTCGAAGGTCAGGTGCGGCAGAACGATCTTTACCTGGCGGAAAGCCGGATTCTGCTTGCGGATATTCTCAAGTGCTGGGATAGCGCGCTCGGCCAACAGGTCGCGGCAGAGAGTATGGGATATGATGGTCGCACCGGGAAAGAAACAGTTGCCCCAGGTATGGTCAGCATGGTAGTGGGTATTGATAACATAACGTACCTGGATGCCCACCTCGTGTTCCACAAAGTCGCGGATGGCGAGGGTTTCTTCGGGCATTGCCAGCGTATCAATAACGATGGCCCACTGTGGACCGGCCACCACGCCAGCCGTAACCTGTGCATAGATCTCACTTTGGAACCAGTAGACGTTCTCGGAAACGCGTTCGTGATGCATACCAGCCTCGACGAAAAAGATACCTTAATCTAGCACAAATGGGGGGTAAAAGTCAAGAAAATTAATTCTTCCTAACCATCATCGCGGTACAATAAGACCATGCTCCTCACCATTGACCTCGGCAATACCAACCTGACCATCGGCCTGTACGAAGGCGAAACGCTGTCCCATCACTGGCGGCTGGCCACTGACCAGACTCGCATGCCGGATGAGTACGGCCTGCAGCTGCTCGGTCTGTTGACCAATGCCGGGCGGACGCCGTCTGACCTGACAGGGGTGTGCCTCTCCTCGGTCGTCCCGCCGCTGACTGGGCGCGTCACCCAGGCCTGCCGCGAGTATCTCAGGCAGGCCGCCCTGGTGGTGGACACCGGCGTCAAGACTGGTATCCGCATCCGCTATGAAGACCCCAAAGCCGTCGGCGCGGACCGAATCTGCGACGCGGTGGCGGTGATGCACTTCTATGGTGGGCCAGCCTGCATCATTGACTTTGGCACGGCCACCACCTTCAATGCCCTGACCAGGGAAGGGGATTATCTGGGCGGAGCCATCGCCGCTGGGATCAACCTGGCAGCCGAGGCGCTCTTCACGCACGGCGCCAAATTGCAGCGCATTGACCTCCAAAAACCACCCTCGGTGATCGGGCGCAACACCCCCCATGCGATGCAGTCCGGATTGATCTACGGTTACGTCGCCATGACCGAAGGCATGGTGGCTCGTTTCCGTGAAGAGCTTGGGCCGGACATGAAGGTAATCGCCACTGGCGGGCTGGCCGGGCTGGTCGCGAAAGAGACACCCGTTATCCAGGTGTATGCCCCCTGGCTGACATTGGACGGTCTGCGGATTATCTGGGAACTGAATCAGTGAGTCTACAAGGTTGTGTACCTATGGCTCCAGAAATAAAAACCCCTCAACACCCGAATCCACCACCACTGGTCCAGATCTCCGGGACGCACCGCGAAATGGGACGCCAGATCGGCGAAGCCTGCCGCAGGCAGGTTCAGCATGGCATCGAGAACAGCCGCAAACTCGTCTCAGACGCCTATGTCCAGTTGGAACTAACCTGGGAAGGTGCGCAGATCCAGGCCCGTAAATACATACCGTTCGCTCAAGAACGTTACCAGCAATATGTGGATGAAATGATGGGCATCGCCGAAGGTGCTAACGTGACCTTTGAAGATGTGGCCGTGGTCAACTCCATGGAAGCGGTGACATCGGACGCCCTGCACTTGACCCGTTGCACCAGCATGGCAATTAATGACGATCGTACGGCAGATGGCCATGTCCTGCTGGCGCACAACGAGGATTGGGTGCCCGAGGACGAGGATGACGTGTTCATCGTTCTGGCGAAACCAAGGAACGAACCGCCCTTCCTGGCAATGACTTACGGCGGCCTGCTGCCCAACATTGGCTTCAACGCCTATGGTATTGCCCAGTTATGCGATTCGGTCTACCCGAACGACTCACGCATCGGAACGCCGCGCTTGGTAGTCAGCCGCGCAGTGCTGGCTTCCGAAACACCGGACGAAGCCATCCGCCACATGCTTTCGGCCCAGCGCGCCGCCGGCTACAATCATTTGTTGGTGCACGAGAGCGGTGAATTGTATTCGGTGGAAGTTTCGGCGCGCCACTTTGGCATCCTGTATGGGGAAGAGGGCTACATTGTCCATACTAACCACTACCTCTCCCCCGTCATGCAGCCGGTGGAACGCGAGCCGGAGGACCTGATTGCCTCACGTGTGCGTTACTTCCGTGCCTTGCGATTGGTCAAACGCGAGGATCAGCACACTATCAAGACACTGCAAACCATCCAACGTGACCATGTAAACTTCTCTAACTCCATCTGCAACCACGCCGTGGATGTCAATGACCCGCTCGATCGCGAGAAGACCGTCAATGCCATGGTGATTGACCTGACCGCCCGCGAAATGCATATTGCCTGGGGCAATCCCTGCGAGAATCCATACCACACCTATCATTTGGACGCATAAAAGCAGTGCTTGACTTGAAAATAGAGCGCGGAGTCCAACGTCTTCTGACGTTGAAGTGGTGTGCATCATAAAAAGCTCTGGGTTTCAAATAAATCCCCTAAACTCTACAACTTCTTTCGGATGATTGCGTAAGCCTACAGTGGAGGCAAGAATGACGAAAACGCAAAAGAAGCAAGTCCCCTGGTATCTCTGGCCGTTCTGGGCCATCTGGAAACTGGTGGTTGGCATTGTCGCTGGGACCGGGCGGCTGGTGGCGGTCATCCTCGGCCTGGTTTTTCTAATCGTCGGTGTGGTGCTGACAATCACTGTGGTAGGGGCGATTGTTGGCATCCCGTTCATCATTTTCGGTTTACTGCTGATGCTCCGGGGTTTATTCTAAAGTCGCCCTCAGCCCTTCTTCCGTTTAAAGATATCCAGCCACTCTTCCACCTCTTCCGGCGGAAGAGTGGCTTCATGTTTTGATGGGGAGGCACTCATTGCCTGAACTCTGGACATTTCCCGGGCAAATTCTTCAGAAGAGAGTATGCCGGCATGAATGGCGCGTGCGGCTTGCCGGACGCGTCCATCTGAACTGACCACCGTCCAGTTCTTCACTGACTTCCCCAACCGAGCAAGCCGGATCTCGATGGCTGCATCTGCACTCGATCCCTGCTGAACAAAGTGGGCTGTCACTGTGCCGGCTCTGCGGGTGGATGCTTGTCCTGGCGGCGCCCCATCGAAGAAAACCTCTATTTGAGCACGCCGTAAACGGCAGAATTCCTGCAGGCGGGAGATCAGTTCCTCCTCATCATCCATGGAATCGAGCCGTAAACCGAGCTTGGGGATCAGGTTATGGCCATCGATCAAGTAAGGCATAAAATTAAATGGGAATCTCCTTCTTGGTTACGAGTACGAAACCGACCAACCCCGGGCCCGTGTGGATGGACAATCCAGGCGTCATTTCAACATGGCGGATTTCCAGTGGGCAGGGCAGGGCTGCGCGTAACTGCCGCTCAA
>JBEKVG010000302.1:0-4128 GCA_049514195.1 Anaerolineales bacterium
TATATTTTTGAAATCATTGGCTCTTGACATATGCCAATTTTCTCCTAGAATCAACTGAGAATAGTATCATCTCAATTACGTAAGGAACGGGGGGGGTGTACAGTCGGTGAAACCGACTGTACATCCCCCATCCTCCTCACACTTATCAAGATGATACAAGAAATAACGCTGGAAAGTTGGCGGCGGGTCGGATGTAATCCCGCCGAATATCTATAAAGGCAGCGTGGTAGAATTACATCGCATTTTGATCAGGAGATAATTATGGAACAACAAACTGGTACTTTCGCCGTCAAAAAAGGGCTGGCGCAGATGCTTAAAGGCGGCGTCATCATGGACGTTGTCACCCCCGAACATGCCAAGATTGCAGAGGACGCCGGTGCGTGTGCTGTCATGGCGCTGGAACGTGTTCCAGCGGATATACGCGCCCAGGGTGGCGTGGCACGCATGTCGGACCCCGACCTGATTCTTAAAATTATGGATACAGTCACCATCCCGGTCATGGCCAAATGCCGTATCGGTCATTTCGTCGAAGCACAAATCCTGGAAGCCATCGGGATAGATTACATCGACGAGTCCGAGGTGCTGACTCCCGCGGATGAGGAAAACCACATCCTGAAGCACAATTTCAAAGTCCCCTTTGTGTGCGGCTGCCGTAACCTGGGCGAGGCTCTGCGCCGTATCGGCGAAGGCGCAGCCATGATCCGCACCAAGGGGGAGGCCGGGACTGGTGACGTGGTCGAGGCCGTCCGTCACGCTCGTACCGTCCTGGGCGAGATCCGTCGCCTTACCACGATGGCCGATGAGGAATTGATGCACTATGCCAAGGAGATCGGCGCGCCCTACGAACTGGTCAAAGAAACCAAGCAATTGGGTCGTATGCCGGTGGTCAATTTCGCCGCAGGTGGTGTGGCCACCCCCGCGGACGCAGCCCTGATGATGCAGTTGGGTATGGACGGCGTGTTTGTCGGCTCGGGTATTTTCAAGTCTGGCGATCCGGCGAAGCGGGCCGCGGCTATTGTCAAGGCCGTAACACATTACAAGGATGCCTCCATCCTGGCCGAGGTCAGCAAGAACCTCGGTGAGCCGATGGTGGGAATCAATATCTCCCAGATGCCGGAAGGCGAGAAGATCGCAGGCAGGGGATGGTAGTTCACAGTTTATGAAAATCGGTGTATTAGCCATCCAGGGCGATTTTGCTGAACACATCCTTATGCTAACGCGCCTGGGCGTGGAGGCTGCTGAAGTACGCCTGCCCATACACCTCACCGGGCTGGACGGTCTGATCATGCCCGGAGGTGAATCCACCACCATCGGCAAATTGGCGGTGGACTTTGGCTTGCTGGAGCCGTTACGTGAGTTTGGCAAAACGCATGCCATCTGGGGCACCTGCGCCGGAGCCATCTTCCTTTCAAAGGATGCCCGCCGTAACCAGCCATTGTTGGGCCTCATGGATATCACCGTTCAACGGAATGGCTTTGGTCGCCAAGTGGATTCATTTGAAGCCGACCTCGCCATCCCCGCATTGGGCGAAGGCGGCCCTTATCACGCCATCTTCATCCGTGCCCCGATTATTGTTTCTGTCCAGGGTAATGCGAAAACTCTTTCCACATTATCCGATGGCAGGATTGTTGCCGCACAACAAGGGAAATTGCTCGCTACATCCTTTCATCCTGAATTGACCGAAGACTCGCGTTTCCACGAATTTTTTCTCTCCCTGGCACGTTGAAGCCTTTGTGTATCCAATATGCTAGTCCGACCTCTGGATGTCCTCGACCTGCCCCTGCTTTCCCGTTATCGCCGGGATATGCTATCTCTGGATAGCGCCCGCATCCTGACGCGCGGCAACCCTTTGAGTGCAATGGCGTTGCTTTCATATCTGGATCCACGTCATCATATTTACACGGCCGTCGCTTCAGAAAATGGCAGTTCCTTGATGGGGCAGGTGACTTTGCATGAAGAAGAAACCTCCGCCCGTATGACTTTTCTCGCTCCGGCGGAGAACCTCGACGGTCTAACCCTGCCTTTGCTGGAGCATTTAGTGACCCAGGTCGGGGAGTGGGGTGCGTTCCACCTGCTGGCCGAAGTGGACGAAGACTCTCCGGCCTTCCGATTGCTGCGGCAAGCCGGCTTTGCCATGTACGCCTGGCAAAGGATCTGGAAACTACCCGCCTCAGACCCGTCTGATAATAAGGATATCTGGAGACAGGCATCCGAGACGGATTGGCCGGCTATCCAGTCATTGTATGGGCAGATCGTCCCGGCTTTGCTTCACCCGGTGGAAGCTTTACCAAAGCAGAGATTGGGTCTGGTATGCTCAGAGGGAAACCTGCAGGCCTACGTCGCAGTGAACAGCGGGCCAAAAGGTATCTGGATCCAACCGATCGTTCCTCCTGATTCTGATTGTGTATCCGAGCAATTGGCCGGGCTGATCAATGCCGTGCCAGATTGGCATGACCGGCACATCTATGTCTGTGTCCGTTCCTACCAGGCCTGGCTCGAGTCCGTACTGGAAGATCTGGGTGGCCAGGCCAGCCCGCGCCAAGCAGTTATGGTCAAGCGTCTGGCGAAGCTCCAAAAGGTCGAGGAAAAGGTTTCCGCCATGGATAAAGTCCTGATCAAACCAACTGCGCCGGTGACGCGTGTGGTAACCAGCCAGGAAATTCCGCCGAAAAAGTGATATAAGGGATTTATGACACAACTTAGAATAACGGATGATCTCGATGCACTGCTGGGTGTATTGCCTGGTAACATCGTCGAAGCCGTTCATAAGGCCAATGATTACGATAACCTGCTCGAGATCATTCTTGACCTGGGGCGTGTTCCCACGGCGCGCTATGTCCAGGGTGAGACAGTCCTGATTAATAAGGAAATCACACGCGCCGAACTTGATCACGTTGTCGAACGTGTCGGCGAATTTGACGCCGACAACCGCGCTGGTCTCGAACGCACCCTGCATCGCATCTCCTGTCTGCGCAACCGGCGGGGGCATATTGTCGGCCTGACCTGCCGCGTCGGGCGTGCCGTTTATGGTACGGTGGATATCATCCAGGATATCGTCGAGTCGGGTAAATCCCTGCTCATCCTGGGCCGCCCGGGCGTGGGAAAAACCACGTTGCTGCGCGAAGCCGCCCGTATTCTGGCAGAGTCCAAACGCGTCATTGTGGTGGATACTTCCAACGAAATTGGCGGTGATGGGGATGTGCCTCATCCCGCCGTTGGCAAAGCTCGCCGGATGCAGGTGCGCGAGCCCATGCTCCAGCACGAAGTGATGATTGAGGCAGTCGAGAACCATAACCCCGAAGTCATCGTGATTGATGAGATCGGGCGTGAACTCGAAGCTGCTGCGGCCCGCACCATCGCCGAGCGCGGCGTTCAGCTCATCGGCACCGCCCATGGCCAGACCATCGACAACCTGCTGCTTAACCCGACCCTATCTGACCTGATCGGCGGCATCGAAGCCGTCACTCTGTCGGATGAGGAAGCACGGCGGCGCGGAACCCAGAAAACGGTTCTAGAACGACGCGCCCCGCCCACTTTCGACGTGCTTGTCGAAATCCAGCAACGCGACCGCTTCGCGGTCCACATGGACATCGCCGCCTCGGTCGACAGCCTCCTGCGCGGTTATCCACTCCCACCGGAAATCCGCTCGCGCGACGCACAGGGTAAGATCCGGATTGAAAAAGCCAAAGCCGACCCGAAATCCAGGCCTGATTCGGAATTCCGGATCGAAAATGGGGGTGCCACTGGTCCGCGCCGGACCCACAGTACGCAAACCACCCCCGGTCCTGCGATGAATCCAGTACAGCAAACGGAACTCAATCCTCCTACTGAATCCCCTCATGCTCCACTCCAGACTGTGCGCGTATATCCCTTTGGGGTGGCACGTGACCGCTTGATACAGGCCGCCAAGCGACTGGGCGTCCCGGCGCTGATCGCAAAGGATGCCGGTGAGGCGGATGTGATGGTTACTTTGCGTTCTTATTACCGCGACCGCCAGCAGGCGATCCTGCAGGCTGAACACCGCGGCATGCCGATTTTTGTGCTGCGCGCCAACACCGTCAGCCAGATGGAACAGTTTTTGAGCGATCTGTTCAACCTGTCAGAGATAGCACCGGTAGCGGCTGAAAT
>JBEKVG010000303.1:0-4122 GCA_049514195.1 Anaerolineales bacterium
CGCAGTCGGCGTTAGCTTTGCTGCTGCCTGGCTTAGGCTGAAATCGGGCAGCGTGTGGACCGCCACCCTGCTGCACGGCAGCCACAATGTCTTCATGCTGCACGTGTTCAACAGCCTCACCACGGACACCGGCGGCACCTGGCTCCTGCTGGGAGAATACGGCGCGGTTATCGCCGCCATGGGGTTATTGCTTGGCATCCTCTTCTGGAGTCTGCGAGCCCGACTCCCTGAAGTCAATTGAGCCAGATCAAACAAGGATAACGAAAAATCCCCCAACCCATGTTCAGCCGTCTGATTTTTCAGACAACCATTCAAATTCAATAAAGGAGAGAAAATATGAACCAACCGCTTGAAAACAAGAGCAAGAAAGCATTTGATGAAGTCGATCCACGCTGGAGAGGCTTGATCCTCGCCAGCGGGATTCTTCTTATTGTGATCCCTCTCATATCGCTCTACGCGTTATATCTTGCCAGGACTCTCTACGCTCCAGGCTACCCAAGCGATGCCACTGGTTACCTGCAATTGGCCTCGCAACACCAACGGCTGTTCTCGCTCACCTAGAGCTTGTGGATAGTCACTGACTTTCTGGGTATCGCAACTGTAATTGCGGTGTACATCGTCCTGGAACGCCACAACCGGACCCTGGCTCTGCTCGGCAGCTTACTTGCCATTTTCTACGCTATTTACGATGTCAGCGCAACCGAGCTGAACTCCCTGACGCTTGTCAGCCTGGCGCACGGCTACGCCAGCGCCACCAGCGATGCGCTGAGAGCTTCCTTCGTGGCGGCGGCTACCTATGGTTACCATGCCCTGCCTCTCCAGTCTGTTCTCAGCTTCGGCATCGGCTCATTGGCGTACCTCTTGTGGTGTGTGCCTATGTGGAAAAGCTTCTTTGGCCGGTGGACTACGATCTTCGGTGTCGTTGTGAATGTCATAGGGGTCATCGGGTCGGCGTCCTTCGTGGTCCCATCTTCTTCCATCCTCGGCATCTGCCTGTTACTGGCTCCCCGCCTGATCGCCTTCTGGTCCATTGTCCTGGGAGTGCAGATGTTTCGCTACGGGCGCCGCATTCCTGCCAAGGTGATCATCCCCGCCGTTGAGGCATGAATAGACAGGTGTGCCGCGTTCGTCTGTCGCCTGTTCGGATAATTATTCAAAAAAAGGAGTAAAAACAACTATGAACGAACCGCTTGAAAACAAAAGCAACAGAACCATTCATGCTGTTGACTTGCATTGGAAAGGCTTGTACCGCCTCAGTGGGATCCTGCTGATCATTACGGCCGTTGTATGGACCGTTGTGACCTGGACTGCCAGGAGGCTTTACGGCCCGGGCTATCCGGGCGATCCCGCCGCTTACCTGCAGCTGATATCACAGCACCAGTTCCTGGCCTCGGCCACCTGGAGCCTGTGGATTATCTCGGATTTCCTGCTCTTCGCACCAACCGTCGCGTTATACCTCTTCCTGCGGCGCTACAACCGGACCCTGGCTCTACTCGGCAGCATGTTTGCGATGTTCTTTAACATTTACGATGTGTGTGTGACCGAGCTGAACTCCCTGATGCTCGTCAGCCTGGCGCATGGATACGCCGGCGCCACCAGCGAGGCGCTCAGGGGTTCCTTTGTCGCCGCGGCCACCTATGGCTATTATGGCCTGCCTCTCCAGACTGTCATCAGTTTCGCAACCGGCACCTTTGGGTACCTGCTGTGGTGTGTGCCCATGCTCAAGAGCTTCTTCCGCCGTGGGACGGCGATCTTCGGCATGATCGTGATGGTCATAGCATTAATCGGGTCGGCCTCTCCCCTGTTCCCAGCCTCAGTCATCTTGTGGCTCTGTCAATTCATATGCGTCCCTGCCTGCGCCCTGTGGTTCGTTTTAGTGGGCTTGCAGTTATATCGCTATGGGGGCTGCATTCCCGCCAACGTGGAAAATACCGCCTCGGCGTCTTGAGAAGTCAGATGGTTTCGATGGTAACCAGTTTAATTCCTATGCCGCCTCGCCAGATGTGAGGAATATGAAAGGGAAACGCGGTTGTTAAAATAACCGCCCAAGAAAAGGAGTCACAGCATGTCCGAAAAAATTCGCTTTTTTTGGTCACCGGAAACCGAGGCCGAATTCAACGCGGCCTACGAAGCGGTCTTCCAGCAATGGCCGGTCCATTATGACGACCTCTTCGTTCCCACCCACTTTGGGAAAACCCATGTGGTTGCCAGTGGGCCGCAAAGCGCGGATCCAGTGGTTCTCCTAAATCCCGGAGGCGGCAATGCTGCCATATGGATTCACAATATTGGCCCGCTCAACCAGCACTACCGGACTTATGCTGTGGATGTTATCGGGGAATTGAACAAAAGCCTCCCCACCCGCCCGATCCGCAACCACCCGGATTTCGTTGCTTGGATGACAAACCTCTTCGATGGCTTGCATATTGATAAGGCTCATGTGATCGGCAATTCAAACGGCGGCTTCTTTACCCTTGAAACAGCCTTGAATCTGCCCGAGTGTGTCCGGAAAGTTGTATTGATCAGCCCAGCGGCCACTTTTGTCCAGATGTGGACCTGGTGGTTTCGCCTGTTCATTCCAGCGCACATGATCGCGCCCGTACTCCGTTCTGAGCGCATGGTTCGCCATGCATATGATTGGCTCTGGAACGGCATTCCGCTGGACCCGGCGCATGCCAGGCTGCGCGCCATCGGCTAGGTGGCTGGGTATCCGCGCTATACCGGCCATCGCACAATTCCCTCGCCCCGCATGTATTCAGCGATCAAGAACTACGGCAGATCCAGGCTCCGGTGCTGCTTTTGATCGGTGATCACGAAGTGATCTACAAACCCGAACGAGCTATTGAACGGGCGACCCGCCTGGTGGCTGGCCTGAAAGCCGGGTTGGTGCCGAATGCGAATCATTGTTCCCAATACACTGCCCCCGATTTTGTTAATGAGAAAATCCTGGGATTTTTGGCTAATTCGTGATGATGGAGGTTGAAATGAATAAACTTGAGAAAATTTTCATACTTTACGTTCTTGTGTTACTGGCTTTCCTTCCAGCTTGCAGCGGATCTTCCGCGACACAATCGTTGGTTGTTCAGGCTACGTCAAAGCCAGCGATCCAGCTCGAGCCCTGCCGCCTGGGCGATATCCCTGCCCAATGCGGGAAGCTCTCTGTGTACGAAAATCGTGCGACCAACACGGGCCGCATGATCGATATCCACATGGCAGTGATCAAGGCGAGCGGGCCTAACCCGGCGCCCGATCCAATTTTTTACGTGGCAGGCGGCCCGGGCTCTTCTGGGATCAATGATGCTGCCTATGCACTGCTGGTGCTCAAATCAGCCCACGAGCATCGTGATCTCGTCCTTTTCGACCAGCGCGGCACCGGCCAATCACACCGTATGGCGTGCCCGCGGCAGGATGATGAAAAACTCGGATTAGTCCCCTTCGACGACAAAATGCTCCAGGACCTGCAGACCTGCCTGGAGCATCTCGATGGGGACCCCCGCGCCTATACCACTGCCTGGGGGATGGACGACCTGGACGACCTTCGGGTTGCCCTGGGTTACGATCAAATTAACCTGTATGGTGAATCCTATGGCCCCCTCGCCGAGCAGGTGTATCTTCAGCGTCATGGGAACCATGTCCGCACGATGACGCTGGAGGGGGTCAGCCTGCTCGACGCGCACATGTTCGAGCGGATGCCGCGCAGCAGCCAGGAGGCACTGGATCTTCTGTTTGCCCGCTGTCAGGCCGACCCAGCGTGCAATGCCGCCTATCCCAACTTGAGCGATGAGTTGAAAGCATTGATCGCACAACTGGAAAAACAGCCGGTTGAGCTATCCCTGATCAACCCGTACACCGGACAGCCTGTCAGGCTAACCCGCGAGTGGCTAGTTTTGGGAATTCACAACGTGATACGCGATACTCCAACCGCGGTCCTGCTGCCGGGCCTGATTCATCAGGCCTACCTGGGAGATTGGAGCGCGGTCGAAAAGCTTCTTTCGAACGATTTTGCCGCGCCGAGGCCGGAATGGAGTATCATGAACCTGGTCATCCTCTGCCACGAAGATTGGGCCAGGACGCGTCGTGAAGAGACAACTCAATTTAGTTCGGGATCCTATATGGGATATGAGG
>JBEKVG010000304.1:0-4102 GCA_049514195.1 Anaerolineales bacterium
AAGTCCTGAAGAAGCTGGGTGTCAACAGTCCCGTCGAAATCATTCCCAATGGTGTGGAGCTTCAACTCTTCCGAAATGGATGTCAAGACTGCCATCAGGATTTCGGATTCAAGGAAGAGGACATCCTGATAACATATTCCGGGAGGCTTGGGCCGGAGAAGAACCTGGATTTTCTCATCCGCGCTTTTGCCGGAACTGCCGAAGCCATTAAAAACGCTCACCTCCTGATCATCGGTGGTGGGCCGGAAGAAGAGCCCCTTAAACAGCTGGCGGCTCAGACTGGCGTATCCGGTCGCATTCATTTCACCGGCATGCTTCCCTACGATGAAATACCGCGTACCCTGTCCATTTGCGATATTTTTGCAACCGCCTCAGTAACGGAAGTGCATCCGCTCTCCGTCATCGAAGCAATGGCCACCGGCCTGCCCGTGCTGGGCATCCATTCGGTTGGTGTGGGTGATATCGTTGAAGATGGCGTTACCGGCTTACTTTCCAGCCAGGACCAGGCTGCCTTTGCCGCCCTCTTAACTCGTCTCTGCATGGACAGCAATCTGAGACGCAACATGGGCCTTGCTGCCCAAAAAGCCTCCGATAAATATGCAATAGAGCACACCACACAAATCATGCTCAATCGCTACGAAAGGCTTATAACAGAATTCGCCCCACATCACCGCGGGCTGGGTTACCGTTTTCGCAATATGGTGGAAAAGCTACGTACATGACGACTCAAAAACAAGCCCTCGGGCAGTGGGGCGAAGAGATTGCTGCCGGCTACCTCGAAAGTAAGGGCTATACCATCTTGGCACGCAATATCCACACGGCACATGGTGAGATTGATATTGTCGCCAGCAAAGAGTCTGCAGTCATTTTTGTCGAGGTGAAAACGCGCAGTTCGCATGCTTTTGCTTACCCTGAGGATTCTGTCACGCGGCGTAAACAAGCAGCCATGCTCTCTGCTGCTGTATATTATCTCCAGAAACATCCAGAAAGCGCTGAAAGTTGGCAGTTCGACGTAATTGCCATCGAAAGAAAAAACGGTGGGAAGCCTGAAATTGTCCATTTTGAAAATGTCATCGGGTAACCCCTCTCCCCCCTCCCTTCTCCCGATAGGAGAGGGGATTAAACCGCCCCTGATTGTCATCGTCGGGCCAACTGCGGTTGGCAAGACCGAGATTTCCAGCCAACTCGCCGAAGGATTGGGGGGAGAGATTGTCTCGGCAGATTCACGTCTCTTCTACCGCGGTATGGATATAGGCACTGCCAAGCCCACACTTGAGGAACGCAGGCGCGTACCCCATCACCTAATTGACGTGGCCGATCCACGCACAACCTGGAGCCTGGCCCTGTTCCAACAGGTCGCAACCGAAGCCATTGCAGGTATCCATATGCGCGGGCATCTGCCCTTTCTGGTTGGTGGAACGGGTCAATATGTCCACGCGGTGACGCATGGCTGGAAACCCCCTATTACAAGCCCGGACACACGCCTAAGGGCGGAGTTAGAGGCCAGGGCCGTGTCAGAAGGTTATGAGGCTTTATATGAAGAATTGCAAAACCTCGATCCCAGCGCTGCCGAAAAGATTGACCCCCGCAATGTACGCCGGACTGTGCGGGCGCTGGAAGTCATCCACCTGACAGGAAGGAAATTCTCCGAACAGCGCGGACAGTTGGAGAGTCCTTATCGCCTGCTGACAATCGGGCTGACCCGCCCGCGCCCAGAAATCTATGTGCGCGTGGACGCCCGCATCGAGTCCATGTTCGCCGCCGGTCTACTGGATGAAGTGCAGCGCCTGCTCGACTCAGGCTGTTCACCAGACCTGCCAAGCATGTCGGCCATTGGTTACCGGGAGTGTGTCAGTGTGCTGGCTGGTCGCATGGAGGTGGAAGAGGCTAAAAGTGAGATGCGCCGCCTAACACGCATTTTCGTCCGGAGGCAGGCCAATTGGTTCAAACTGTATGACCCATCCATCCATTGGTTCGAGGCAGGAAAGGCAAGTGTGGAAGAAATTGAGGAAGCCATATGCGCTTACCTGAAAGCGGATGGATAGCCTATGCTACACTCAAAATGAAAAAATCTTGTTTCGCTATCGCACATGAGATTCCGAAGTAAAAGACAATTTATAAGGAGCTTAATGGACATGCAAATCAAAGAAGTCACTACCCTGAAAGAATTGAAAGCCTTCATCCATTTCCCCTTCACGCTCTACTGCGATAATCCGCATTGGGTTCCAAACCTTATCTCTGACGATCTGAACACACTGCGCCGGGATAAAAACCCTGCTTTCGAGACCTGCGAGGCGCGTTATTGGCTGGCGTACCGGGATGGGGCCATCGTTGGCCGAGTGGCCGCCATCCTCAACCATCCTCATATCGAGAAATGGGGACAACACTACATGCGTTTTGGCTGGCTGGATTTTATTGACGACCCGCAGGTATCCACCGCCCTGCTCCAGGCCGTGGAAGGCTGGGCGAAGGAAGCCGGCATGAGCGCTGTCCACGGTCCGCTCGGCTTTACCGATATGGACCGGGAAGGGATGCTCGTGGAAGGTTTTGACGAACTGGCGACCATGGCAACCTATTACAACCATCCTTATTACCCCGCCCACATGGAAAAGCTTGGCTATGGTAAAGACACCGATTGGGTGGAATATGAGATAAGCATGCCCGCCGAACCGGACGAGAAGATCGCCCGTATGGCAGCCATCGTCATGAAACGTAACAAATTCAAGCTGCTGGAATTACGGAATAAGAATGAACTTTTAAAGCATGCCAAAGAGCTTTTCCAATTGCTTGAAGAGGAATACAAGCACCTATATGGTACCGTTCCGCTAACGCCCAGACAGGTGGATGCCTATATTGCACAGTATTTTGGTTTTATCAAACCTGACTTCGTGCCAATGGTCTACAACGAGAAGAATGAGATGGTCGCCTTTGGGGTGGCCCTGCCATCCCTCTCACGCGCATTGCAAAGAAGCCATGGGCGGCTTTTCCCCTTTGGGTTTATTTATCTGCTAAATGCCCTCAAGAAGAACGACCGCGCCGACCTGTACCTGGTGGCCGTCAAGTCAGAATATCGCGGCTCAGGGGCAAATGCCATCCTTATGAATAGCATGTATGAAGTCTTCCGGAAACTCGGCATCAGGAAAATCGAAACCAACCCCGAACTGGAGACGAACCACCTTGTCCAGGGACAATGGAAGTATTTTGAAACCCGCCAGCACAAACGCCGCAGGGTTTTCATCAAGCAGATTGGATGAATAAATATGGAAAATCTTAGCTCCACAGACGATCTCGACCGTGCAATCCGCCAACACCGGACGTCCAACGCCACTGTTACTCTAACCCAGAACGGCATCCCGCTTGCCCACCAGGATATCCTGGTGGAACAAAAGAAACACCAGTTCCTTTTTGGGAGCAATTGGGGCGAAAGCAGCATCGCCCTGGCAAATGGGGAACTGATGGGGATAAATAAAGAGCTCGCCGAGCTGCGCAATGAACGATTCGTACAACTCTTCAATCAGGTTACCCTACCGTTCTATTGGGCTCGTTTTGAACCTCAGCGGGGTAAGCCTCAGACGCAGCGCATCCTCAACACAGCCCGCTGGTACCTGGATCATAGGTGTATCGTTAAAGGACATCCTTTGTGCTGGCATACCCTGACAGCCGACTGGCTGCTCAGCATGAGCAACCGGGGAATCCTTCAGGCACAGGTGAAACGCATTCAACGGGATGTATCAGATTTTGCCGGAGTCATCGATATGTGGGATGTTGTCAACGAGGCAGTCATCATGCCCATATTTGATCGCTACGACAATGGGATCACACGTCTGTGCAAAGATCTGGGCCGCATTGAGTTGATCCGCAGGATGTTCGATACCGCCCGCGCCGTCAATCCGAGAGCAGTGTTGCTATTGAACGATTTTGACGTTTCACCAGCCTATGACATTCTCGTCGAGGGTTGCCTGGAGGCCGGCATCCAGATCGATGTCATTGGCATCCAATCGCACATGCACCAGGGTTACTGGGGCGTTGAGCGGACTTTGCATGTTTTAGAGCGCTTCGATCGTTTCGACCTGCCGATCCATTTCACTGAGAACACCATTGT
>JBEKVG010000305.1:0-4101 GCA_049514195.1 Anaerolineales bacterium
ATCACGTTTATTACCAAATGAAACCGATCGAGTTCATTGAGTACGACCATGTCAAACGGCGTTGTAGTCGTGCCGACTTCTTTATAGCCATGCACGTGAAAATTATCATGATTTGTGCGCTTATACGTCAATTTGTGAATCAGGCCGGGATAACCGTGAAACGCAAAGATGACGGGTTTATCTTCCGTAAACAAAGTATCAAAATCCTTATCCTCCATGCCATGGGGGTGTTCAGTACTGGACTGTAACCGAAACAGGTCTACAATGTTGATTGTGCGCACTTTCAAGTTGGGGAAATAGTGCCATAGGAACTTCACAGCCGCGAGGGTCTCCAACGTCGGCACATCAC
Source organism: Anaerolineales bacterium (assembly GCA_049514195.1). GTDB lineage: Bacteria > Chloroflexota > Anaerolineae > Anaerolineales > Villigracilaceae > UBA877. The sequence continues at coordinate 350 of JBEKVG010000305.1, forward strand.
CAGCGCAGGCCATCACCACGTCAGGTTCACCATCGTGATCGTTGCTAGCCCATTCCCAGATGCTGACGCCCGCTATGCAATGTTTGATGGCCGCATCCATGTCAAGCCACTGCCACTCCGGTTGTTTGCCTGCCACGATCACATTCACGTAATTCCTGCTTTGTAGGCAATGGTCAGCGACTGAAAGCAGCGTATTTGCATCCGGTGGGAGATAGATGCGGACGAGTTCGGCTTTTTTATTAGCGACGACATCCAAAAAACCAGGGTCTTGGTGCGTCGATCCATTGTGATCCTGACGCCAAACATGTGAGGTGAGTAAAATATTGAGTGATGCAATGGGACGGCGCCAGGGAATGTGGCGGGTAACACTGAGCCATTTGGCGTGTTGGTTGAACATGGAGTCTATGATGTGGATAAAGGCTTCGTAGCACGAGAAAAAGCCGTGCCGCCCGGTGAGCAAGTAGCCTTCAAGCCAGCCTTCGCATTGATGCTCGCTCAATACTTCCATCACCCGTCCATCCGGCGAAACATGATCGTCAAACGGGTATACTATTGCAGTGGATGTGCGGTCTGTGATCTCCCACAATGCGGTCAGGCGATTCGAGCTTGTTTCGTCGGGACCAAAGATACGGAAATTGCGGGCAGGCAGGCTCAGTTTGACCACATCACGCAGGTATTGCCCCAGCACACGCGTGGATTCGGCTTGACTCGTCCCGGGCTCTGGTACCGTCACTGCATAGTCGCGATAATCAGGCAGATCCAGTTCGCGTAATAGCAAACCTCCATTGGCATTGGGGTTGGCGCTCATGCGCCGCTCGCCTTTCGGTGCAATAGACGCCCATTCAGTGCGAAAAGTACCGTTTTCATCAAATAGCTCTACGGGGTGGTAACTCTTCATCCAGGTTTCGAGGAGTCGAAGGTGCTCAGGTGTGTCAATATCTTCTATCGGGACCTGATGGGCGCGAAACGTGCCCTCGACTTGTTGGCCGTCCACCACCTTCGGTCCGGTCCAGCCTTTTGGCGTTGCCAGAATGATCATAGGCCATGTTGGACGCACCTTAAATCCATTTACGCGTACATCCGCTTGAATCTCCCGAATGTCAGCCAATGCCGCATCGAGCGTGGCTGCCATAAGTTGATGTGCCGCGTTATGGTCGGTACCATCACTTTCAACCCAGTACGGCTTGTAACCATACCCGCGCATTAGCGAATCCAGCTCCTCGGGCGGAATGCGTGCAAGTACCGTCGGCCCGGCGATCTTATAGCCATTTAAATGCAGAATCGACAATACTACACCATCCTGAGCGGGATTTAAGAACTTGTTACCATGCCAACCTGTAGACAGCGCGCCAGTTTCCGCTTCGCCATCGCCCACAATGCAGGCAACCATCAGATCAGGATTATCAAAAGCTGCGCCATAGGCGTGTGCCAGCGAATAGCCAAGTTCGCCACCCTCATGAATCGAGCCGGGAGTTTCGGGGGCCGCGTGCGAAGGAATCCCGCCGGGGAATGAAAATTGCTTGAATAATTTTTTCATGCCCGCTTCGTCTTGTGAGATATGCGGATAAACTTCGCTGTATGTGCCTTCAAGATAGGTATTGGCGACGATGCCGGGCCCGCCGTGTCCGGGGCCGCAAATGTAGATCATATTAAGATCGTTTTCTACGATCAAACGATTGAGATGGACATAGATAAAGTTCAATCCGGGTGTCGTGCCCCAATGACCGAGTAAGCGCGGCTTGATGTGTTCGTGTAAGAGTGGATTCTTCAGCAGTGGATTGTCATATAAATAAATCTGGCCTACAGACAAATAGTTGGCGGCACGCCACCAGGCATCCATTTTTATGAGTTGTGCAGGCAACAGGGGAGAGATATCCTCCATTCGAATCATTGCAATAACCTCCTTACAGATCGAGCCATCTGTAATTCCTCATCCGTTTTGATAACACGAACGCTCACGCGACTTATATCAGTTGAAATCAGCGGGGCGTTCGCATCGTTTTGCCCGGGATCCAACTCCAGACCAAGGAATTCCAAGCCGTTACAGATCCGTGCCCGGATCAGCCCGGAGTTCTCGCCGATTCCCCCGGAAAATACAAGTGTATCCAATCCGTTCAGCGCAGCAGCATATGCGCCGATGAATTTCCTGGCGGTGTAGCAAAACAACGCAATCGCATCCGCAGCATATGGATCGTCCAATTCCTTTTCCACGAGGTCGTGCATATCAGAGCTCGTCCCTGAAACTCCAAGCATGCCGGATTGATAGTTCGCCATTTTATAGAACTGGGCAGGTGTCATTTTCTCAGTGTGCGCCAGAAAAGCAGCCAGACCGGGGTCTAAATCGCCGGTACGGGTACCCATGACCAAGCCAGCCGTCGGGGTAAAAGCCATTGTCGTATCGATACTCTTTCCGGCATAGACAGCCGTCATGCTTGCACCGTTGCCGAGATGGGCCAGAATAACCCGCCCACTTGCTACTGCTTTGCCAGCCAACCTTTCCAATTCACCAATCAGGTATTCACACGACACGCCGTGAAAGCCGTAACGTTGCACCCCTTCGTCAAAATAACGGCGGGGAATGGAAAGTATTTTAACTACGCGTGGCATATCCCGGTGAAAGGCAGTATCGAAACAGGCGGCCTGCATGAGGTTGGGATAATAACGGGTAAATGTGCGGATCATGGCAATTTCAGTGGGCAAGTGTTCGGGATCATAAGGGCTGATTTGCACCAGATAGGCGAGCATGTCGGGGGTGATCAGCGCAGGTTCGCTGTAACGCATACCGCCATGCACAATCCGATGGACCACTGCCGTGATTTGGTCAAAGTCCACCCGTTTTTCTATGAAGCGTGCCAATGGTTGGATGACTGACGCATGATCTGCTGCCAGGACTGCCTGATGTTCGGTTCTTCCGCTGGCGAGGTCGGTGACTTCCATTTCTGTGTCCGGGGAACCGATCCGCTGGATCCTACCGGATAAAAGCCGTTTGAGTTCCTCACTTGCTTCAAACAATGCAAACTTGACCGAGGATGAGCCTCCATTTATTGTGAGAATATGCTGCATGGTTCATTCCTTGTCTGTGGGATGGTTATTTGCGCCATGCATCCGCCTTATCTATATCCTCAAATGGTATGTTCATCTGGCCTCTTTGGACTCGTCTAAAACTCCAATTGCATGGAGAATTTTACCTCATGACTACTCTTTTCAAACAAACATTGTTATAATTGGCTTTAATTATGGGAGATCAATCACAGTTTGTCCGTATAACGTGTCTATCTTAACCGAATCAATCACTCTTTTTTATTAGGAGGTTCTATGTCTGATCCCATTCTTATTGCAAAAGGCGAGACTGATCTTTTCCTGTTGCCACGCATGGCCAACCGGCATGGTATGGTGGCTGGTGCCACCGGAACTGGAAAAACCATCAGCTTGCAGGTTTTGGCCGAAGGCCTCAGCCGCGCAGGCACATCCGTCTTCCTGGCCGATGTTAAGGGCGATCTCTCCGGCATCAGCCAGCCGGGAGAGCCCAATCCCAAAATCAACGACCGTATTCAACTGCTCAAACTCCAAAACTTCAAATACCAGAGCTTTCCTGTCATTTACTGGGATGTTTTAGGAGAACAGGGGCATCCCGTACGCGCGACCGTTTCTGAAATGGGCCCGCTACTTTTGGCGCGGCTGTTCAATCTAAATGATACACAGGGTGCTGTGCTGAGTCTCGTCTTCAAGATTGCAGATGATAATGGCTTACT
>JBEKVG010000306.1:0-4097 GCA_049514195.1 Anaerolineales bacterium
CGGCATGGACGAGCCAAAGAGCCCCGGCAGGCCATTCATGGCATCATCCCAGCCTGGACGTCCGGCTTCCATCTCAATCCCCATCCCACATGGATCGAGCGTTACAAATTTGATCAATGCCAGGCTGAACAACTTGGTGAACAGGCTGGTCCGGTAGATCGCTCCCGCGCCATGACCGGTGCGCAGCCAGCAGGCCTGCTCGCCGCGCCCAGCAATCAGGGCAGCTTTTTGGTGGTCTTCGATTATGCTGCCCAATTGATGGGGGCTTCCATCCATGAGTACATATTTCCTGGAGCGCGGCTGGACAATCAACGCATTATCGTAGAAAGGCAAATCTTGATTTGAAAAGAGCAGATTATGCTGGCGATCTGGATAAACTGCCAGGTAACTCTCGATCAGGTCCAGGTTATACGTCCAATGGTCGATCCAATATCCTTCGCCGCTGGAGGCCTCGATATGCTGTTCACTAGCTTCCATGACCTTTTCCAGAAGCAGTTGGAGATCCACTGTCAGGGAAATGGATTCGTCAACGATTTCTTTAAGCAGGCTACCCGGACTAAATGACCGGGAAAGCAGCTTGCGCAGACTCGCCGGGTCTTTTGCAAGGGTTACCAATCCTTCCAGTTTTTCAGGCCGGACGGTAAAACGGCTGCCTTGGACTACGAGCGGATTGTATCCATCCACCTGGATCAAGCTCATAAAAAGGCGAATATTAAAATCACCTATCGCAGGAGTGAACCAGACATCTTCCCGACGATTTTGATTTACGTCGCGATAACTCCCGTTGCCTTGCGAATAGAATTCCGGAGCAAAAGAGAAGGCATTGTAATCACGTTCCAGGTCGCCATGTTTCCGTGAATAGATATAGTAGACCTTCGACTCTTTTCCTGCTCCAAAGACGACCGGCCACCCACCCCGCAGGACATTATCGAGGAACGTCTGGCGGCAGTACGCATCGAAAGTCTCTAAGCTGGTACGGCAAGCGATGACATTAGTCAGCCCGCGAACGAGATCATTGGCCTCTTGGCGTTTTTTATCCAAAAAGCCTGCTCTGGTCAGGCGGTTGATTTGAGATTGGATATAAGCCAAACGGCTGACATGCCCAAACAGGCTGTTCACCCGGATGGATTCGCCTGGTTTCAATGCGGCCTGTGAAGCACTAAACCCGCAAGGCGTTCGGCCGCAGGTAATTTGCTTTTGGGAAATCCGATCTGTCAATCCTTTTTGATAAAACGACTCCGGTGTACTAAGGGCTGTATTCTGCCCAAATACCAGGGTTGGATCGACAATGGCAGGAAGTATGCTTGCCCCATTTGCGCCATCACGGAATGCCAGCATATAGTGCCCGGCCTCAAACGAGCTCACTTCGGTTGTATCGGCGACGCTCGCCCGCAAACGGTAGTAGGGCACATTTTGGTCGAGATTATTGACTTCCATCCAGGCTTCAACAGTCCGACCGATGTCTTTCAAAATCTGGTTATTGACGCCAAAGGGAATTATTGCGGGAAGTCCATCCAGGATTTCCAGGGAAATGGTCTGATCCGACTTGTTGATCACCGTTAGCATGCGCACCAAAGCGGCCAGGTTTTCGCCCGGCAAAAGAAAATAAACAACCTCCGTTAGTAAACGATGGGCGCGGTTGATTTCCTGGAGGCACAATTCGTTCGCACCTATGACCATTTTTTGCGAAGGAGAATCCGGTCTAAAAGGTTCATAGTACCTAAGTTTGTTACCTCGCTGCACTCTGATGAAAGTACGAAAACCAAGGTATGAAGTTAACTGGTAGGCCCGGTTGGCCATTTGAAACTCCAGGATAGGTTTATCCTTATTTTCGACCCCAAAACTGGCAATTGCCTGCCCGCGGTTGACATAAAAGACCCATAGAGGCACTCCCATTGGCCCAGCGATCCCGGGCAAAAAACTGGAAAATGGCCGGGTGTTTTGGTAATCTTCAATCGTAAATCGGCCGTTCTCTTCCAACTTGTAATTCTGCATATTTCCATCCGCCATCGAGCAACGTTGCCAATTCCACAACGATCATTTCCAATCTGATATTTCCCGGCGCGCGATTTCAACAATCAAGCTGCGTTGTTCTTGATCGAGTGAGAAATAATTCGAGTTCTCTCTACTGGTATTACGGTTTTCAACAATCAACACAGAGCCTTCCCGACTGAGAACCACCGTGTGCCAGACGCTCTGTTTGACATTATATATCTTCCCAGGCTGCAGGCCTTGCGCGTGGATTTTATCGACACACCTATCCCCTTCACCCAAGAACAATAACCCCTGCCCTTTAAGCATGACAAAGACTTCATCGGTCTCATTATGCCTCTCCATCGACTCGATCCGTTCTGGATGAATTTCATCCAGATAATTCAGGATGGCTACCCGCCATTCACCAAAATCAATCACCGGCTGGTAGCCAGGCCCAGTAAACTCGCATATTTCAACCAGTTTTTCATCCATTTTATTTCCTCATTTACCGAACAATTTCCACACATCGACAATTACACAGGATTGCAGGGAAGGTTCACCACAGGCTCTGAAAAGGCAAGCTACAAAAAAACTGGTAGTCTACAATCCACCTATGGACAATTTGGCTGAACAATCGGTTGGCTGCCTGCATCTCCCAGTCCATATCCAAAGGGGAAAAGCGGAGCATCGCAGCCAGTCTTGTCAGCAGAATTGTTTTCATTGATTGGCAGTTGAGCATTCGATCGCGGCCAGGTATACGGCAGCTTACCTACAAATGGATGATCGCCGAAGAGCACATCGCTGACACCCTCCCCTTCCGTTCCAGGCAGCCAGGCTGCCACCCATGCATCCACAGTCGATAATTGATCCGTGATGATCAAAGGCCGACCGGAAATGATAACGACGATCAGCTTATCCACCAACGGACGCATATTATTGATCGCCTGCACATCCGCATCCGACAGACTCAAGTCAGCCTCATCGCCGACTCCTTCGGCATAAGGCATCTCGCCAACTACTACGATCCCGACATCTGCCTTATCCGTAAAATTACCAGACTTGTTATATTCTACCGTGGTGTCGGGGGAGACGATTGCTTTGATGCCGTTGAGGATGGTTGTCCCAATATCAATATTTCCCGTTTGGCCTTGCCATGAAATTGTCCAGCCTCCACACAGCATGCCGATATCATCCGCACCCTGGCCGGCGACGAAAATCTTTGGGGTATTCTTGGCAATCGGCAGGGCTTCATTATCATTCTTAAGTAATACCAGCGACTCTTGGACTGCCTGCCGGGCGATCGCAACATGTGCATCCGAGCGGATGGTTTGGATGAAGGTGGGATCAGGGTATGGATGTTCAAATAAACCAAGCTCAAATTTAGCCTGCAGAATCCGACGGACAGCATCGTCAATACGGTCCTCGGATATATCTTTATTGTCGACGGCCTGCTTCATTGCAGTAATAAAGGGCACATAGTTAGTCGGGACCATGTTCATATCAATCCCAGCGTTGATCGCTGTTACGACCGCTGTGTAATAATCAGAGTCAATTTGATCGATCGCACCCCAATCGGAGACGATAAAGCCTTTAAAACCAAGCTCATTCTTAAGTACATCCGTTAGCAAATACTTCTGAGCAGCCATCTTGGTGCCTCTCCAACTATTGTATGAGGCCATCACACTCATCACGCCGGCATCCACGGCAGCTTTGTACGGAGGCAGGTAGAGCTTGCGGAGAGTGGCTTCATCAACCTGGACATTGCCTTGATCGAGCATATAGCTGTCAGCCCGGGAGGAGCCCCAGATGGCGCCGCCATCCCCGATATAATGTTTGGCAGTTGCCAAGGTGAAAAGCGTTTGTGCTTGGGTTGCTTTGTATCCATCCGGAATGGTCTGTAAACCTTTGATATAGGCTGTCGCCATCTCCGTCGTCAATTGCGTATCCTCGCTATATGACTCATATGTACGGCCCCAACGGATATCCTGGGGGACAGCCACAATCGGAGAGAATGTCCAGGGGGTCCCGGTGGCTAGCATTTCTTCAGCAGTTGCCTGGCCAATCTTCTGCGCCAGGGCAGGATCATGAGTGGCGGCCACGCCACTTTCCTGCGGAAAAACGGT
>JBEKVG010000307.1:0-4095 GCA_049514195.1 Anaerolineales bacterium
CCAGGGCCTGTGCAAACCGGTTATATCAGCAGAGACTTCGAAGATAAATTGCTCCCAACCATTCCGCTCCAGCGGATTGGACAACCAGAAGAGATTGCAGATGTGATCCTCTTCCTGGCATCTGAACCCGCGCGCTGGCTGACCGGTCAGGTGATCAAGGTGTCCGGCGGTCATGCCCTCTGACAGGACAGGCCCCCATGTCAAATCAAGTTTCTTCCCCCACCCCCTACCCTGGAGTCAACGCCGTTCTGGATGTTTTACTGCCGGAGGTACAGGCCATCCTAGGAACTCAATTCATTGGCCTATACCTGTACGGTTCCCTGGCCTATGGTGGTTTCGACCAGGACAGCGATGTGGATTTCGTCGTCGTTACACGCACTGAACTCCCGGAGTCATTGTTTTCAAGGTTGCAGGCCATGCACAGCCGCATTGCTATGCTCAATTCCTGGTGCGCCACGCAATTGGAAGGCTCTTATGTCCCCCTGAATGCGCTGCAAAAATATGACCCGATGCATGTGCTGTATCTGCACATTGACCGGGGGTTGGATGAGCAACTTCAAAGGATGAAAATAGAAGATGCCCGTCTCAGCCACGCCTGGTGGGGTGGCTGGGTGTTCCTGCGGGCGGTCTTATGGGAGAACGGAATCAAATTGGCAGGCCCTGACCCAAAGTCATTTATCGTACCCGTCTCGCAAAATGAACTGAAGCAGGCTGCCTTGGCCACCTTGCAAGGATGGGGTGAGCCGCTACTCGAAGAACCCGCCGAGCTGTTAAATCCTGGTTATCAATCCTATTGCGTTTTGACTTTATGCCGCATCCTCTACACACTGGAGTTCGGTGCGATCACCTCAAAACAGGCTGCTGCCTGCTGGGCACAGGAGAAACTGGACAAAAGATGGGGAACTTTAATCCAACGGGCCTGGGCCGGACGGCACAACCCGCAAGGGAAAGTCTTGCCAGAAGCTATTAAGGAAACACAGGATCTTATTCGCTTCATATTGGAACACAGCCAGAAACCTTGATGATGGAAACAAGAAATTCCTTCCCCACTCCTTATCCCGACATCAATGCTGTTCTTGGGAAATTACTGACAAGTACGCAGGCGATTTTAGGTAATTCCTTCACTGGCCTCTATCTGCATGGCTCGCTGGCTTACGGCGATTTCAACCCGCAGACCAGCGATATTGATTTCCTGGTCGTCACAGACAGTCCACTCCCAATCAAAACCTTTTCCGCTTTGCAGGAAATGCACGCCAGTTTTTTTGCGAGTGGAATGGCCTGGTCACAAAAACTCGAAGGAGCATACATCCCGAAAGATGATCTCCGCCGCCACGATCCGGCACATACCCCCATTCCCCGGCTGGGCATGAACGGGCACTTTGCCCTGGAAAGCCTTGGCAGCGATTGGATCCTGCAATGCTGGATCCTACGTGAAAAAGGCATCCTGGTATCCGGACCGCCCTTGAAGTCCATGATTGACCCGGTCAGCGCACAGGATTTGCGGGAGTCTGTGCGCAGCAGCCTGCGGGAGTGGTGGTCGCCACCCTTTCCATCCCCACAAAGATTCCAGAGTAGCGAGTACCAGGCTTATGCGGTTTTGACCATGTGCCGCTCATTGTACGTACTGGATCAAGGGCGAATGGCGTCCAAGCCCGAGGCAGCGAGGTGGGCAATCGGAACCCTCGACGAACCGTGGAACGCATTGATCGCTGCTGCCAATGCTTGGAGGCCGGGTGTGGAATTCAATCATTTGGACGAGGTTGTGAGATTGATTAGGTTTACACTGCAAAAATGGGGGTTCCCCATCAAGAAAAAATCAGATTTATTGGTATGAAAAAATAAATACAATATAACAAACTATACTATTACTCTTGACATACTGTATAATATACAGTATACTGCCGTCAATGGTGAACTTATGACAAACGAATCCCTTGAAAATGTAATCCTTGAATTACGGCGTGGGGTGATTGTGCTAGCCGTTCTGAGCCGGCTTAACCAGGAGCAATATGGTTACTCGCTCATCAAGAGCCTGGCCGATAACGGTCTCGAGATCGACCAAGGTACGCTATATCCACTGCTGCGGCGACTGGAAAGCCAGGGATTGTTAAAGTCAGCCTGGCGGGTCGAAACAGACCGACCGCGCCGCTATTATGTGCTCAGCGATGAAGGCAGGACGCTCCTGCCCAGACTGAAAGAAGAATGGACTGGCATCGTTTCTACGATGGCAAAGATTTTGTAAGTGATTAAGGAGAATGCGAATGAGTACAAACCTGATTGATGCTTACGTGTCTGAAGTCGGACGCCGTCTGCCCCGGAAAACACGTTCCGATATCCAAGCTGAGATTCGCTCGATACTACAGGATATGCTCGAGGAGCGCAGCCAGAAGACCGGCAAACCGGTCGATGATGAGATGACGCTTGAAATCTTGAAAGAGTACGGTTCGCCCGAAAAAGTGGCCGCCACCTATCAAGGCGAACGCTATCTGATCGGCCCGCGCCTGTACCCGATCTTTATGCTGGTTCTGCGCATCGTGCTGATCGTGACCGGTGTACTGGCGGCCATTGGCCTGGCTATCGCCCTCTCCCACATCAGTAACCCACAAAATGGCGTCGAAACCACCCTCAAGGCGATTGGCAACTTTGGCGCTTCGATCATGACCGCCCTAGGCAACATCGTACTGATCTTCGCCATCATCGAATGGGCGCTCTACCGTGCCGGTGGGAAGGTGGATCTCAAAGGGCTGCCAAAAGAAAAGGAATGGGATCCACGTTCATTGACCAGGCTCTCCACCCAAAATCTTGTAAAGATGGGCGAAACCATTGTGGAAATAGTCGGCTGTTTCGCGGCGATTGTCATCTTCAACTTCTATCCGCAGATCATCGGTTTTACGCCCAGTCTGAACGGCTTGGTGGGATCCGGGAACTGGGCCATCGGTTTTGGCAACGCAGTTTTTGTACCGCTTCTTTCGGAGGCCTTCTTCCACTTTGTGCCATACATGACCGTGGTCTGGATGTTGACCATCCTCCTGGATATCGTCCTGTTGCGCATGGGCCACTGGAACGTAGTGACGCGCCTCTCGCTAGTCGTCTTAAAGATCATCAATATTGTCATCGCGGCGGCCTTGCTGGCCGTACCGTCATTGCTGGCCATCACAAACGCCTCGCTCACCCCTGTCTTAGGGAGTGCTGAGGCGGCACGCGCCCTGATAACCATTCTTAGCCTATTCGTGCGAATTGCCCTGTGGCTTTCAATCCTTGGAAACAGTGTCGAAATCATCCGGGCTGTCTACCGGCTTGTCACGAACAATCTCATCCCCCAGTTTACTGGTAAGAGTTAGTGCGGATTATTCCAAAAAGCCTGCTGAAAACCGCTTATAGAACATAGCAAGGGACCGTCACCTTGAAGGTGACGGTCCCTTGCTCTCATAGGGGATAATTCCAGACTTTTTTAGTTGACGCCGAAAAACAATTCCCACCAAACCCGCCAGTTGGGCAGGCTTTCAGTTTGTGTCACGGGTAGTGGTTCAGGAGTCGCGGTTACACTCCCTGCTGGTACTGGCTGCACTATATGCTCACCCGAGCGCACCCATTTATTCTGATAAGCCCATTTCTCCACTGCATCATCCGAAGTGGCATAGGCCACTTGGGTCACCAAGGCCACCTGTGTCTGCATTACGGTTGTCCCCTCCGCACGAACCGCCTCCAGGTTCGTGGAAAGACTGTTTAATTCTTCCATGCGGCGATTAAAATCGATCAACAAAAAAACTGCCAGGAGAAGGCCTAGTACGATCAAGATAAGTCGCCACTGCATTTTCATATCTATATATTACTCTCTCTGGGGAGCTTTGGCAAGCTTCATTCAGCTTCTCTCGCAGAAAAACAAAAAAACCCGCGTTCCCACGGGTCTGCTGCAGCATGGTGCCGAAGGAGGGACTTGAACCCTCACGACCTTGCGGCCACTAAGCCCTGAACCTAGCGCGTCTGCCAGTTCCGCCACGTCGGCATGCGGGCTGTATTTTATCCGAAAGTATGATTTTGTCAACCTACATGGAGATATATTCCCGCAAATTGTGCTCCACCGCATAAGCAGCA
>JBEKVG010000308.1:0-4069 GCA_049514195.1 Anaerolineales bacterium
ATGTATGAACGGAACAGAAGTCCCATCACTGGGAACAACTACTGCCTGTTTGCTGGGATTGGTGGCAATGAACAATTCGGTTACTTGGATCACATTCTGCGATGATTGGTTAAATATGAGGTGAACTTGGGTAAACGAGAGCAGATTAAGATCGTCCGTCTTTTCAAAAATGGTTATTGGAACTGAGTAATCTGTAGTCGCGTTCGAAACGATCACCGGGTCGGATTGATACTCTACCCCCCCCCAACTTGTGATAATAAGGAAGGCACGATTTTGTGGCACTTCCACGTTCTTGAAGGTATATAAACCCTTTGGGTCGCCCGATGCCTCTAATTCCAACGCTTTCTGGTAGTTTCCTGATTGGTCTTTGTCAAATCCGAAGAGTGTGACTTTCTGTCCATCCGGAATAACGCCGCCAGATCCATTGACAAGATTGCCAGAGATAATACCAAGAGCAGTTCCTGTGATTGCTGTGACATCAGCAGATTGGGTTGTCGATTGTATGCTGGCAGGCGAGGCTTCTGGTGTAACCGTTGCGGGTTCCGTTGTCCAGGTAGCCTGGGGCGTCTGAGTAGCCTGCAGAAGGGTCGGGATGGGTGTAGGAGATATATATCCAGGTGGAGGAGTAATATCCTCACTCAGGGAACAGGAAGCAAGAGTCAACGAGAGAAAGACAATGAGAGCAGTCAGACGATATTTCATTGGTAATTCCTTTTTACCGGGTCTGGATTACTTTGAATTTACTATCTGACCACAAGAGGAACAAAAATGATCAGACTGTAAAATTGGTTTACCACAATTTGGACAGAACCCGGCAGTTTTTTGGTATCGCATCGCGCGATGTTTGGCAATCAAGTCTTCGATATCTTCGTCCGATAGCAGTTCTTTATGTTGATCGACAACCGCCGGTTGAATGGACTCTTTGGCAGGCGAGGTTTGCCCACCCTGAATCTCATCCAAATGGCGTAAAATATCCGATCCTTTCTGGATTAAGTTGGCACGCTGGGCTGAATACTCCTCCGCCGGGATCTTGCCAATCCCATTGTCGAAATCCAATTCCATCAAATCATTCAAAGTGCGTTCGCGTTCAGCTAATAGAGTCGAAACCTCATGGGAACTCTGCGCGTTGACATACCAATGCCTGGTAAATGGTTGTGCAACAAATATTACGACAATGACGAGAACACACACGAGCAAAAAAATGGCACCCGGTTCCAAGCGCTACCTCCCAATGAGTAAAGGATCAATGGCAGAGCGAATTTCAGTCATGGACTGGAATGGGCCGATCTGCTCGTGCCGTAAAACGCCTTGCTGATCAACAATGTAAGTTTCCGGCATGGCAATATTACGATTGAAAATGGGTGTAATGCGTGTCCCCAGGTCCGGCCCATTTGGATAAGTAATTTCAAACTTGAACAGGAAATCGAGCGCATTCGAGTCCACGTCTGTGTAATCCACACCCAGGAAAACCACTTGACCGTTTGGCTGGTAGTAGCGCCAGGCAGCTTCTATGTCCGCAGCCTCATCTGCGCAAGTCACGCACCATGAAGCCCAAAAATTGACCACCACAACTTTGCCGCGCAGGGCTACAAGGTTGACATGGTCTGCATTCTGATATTGGTAACCATCAAACAGCTTCAGCGTGAAATCGGGCACTTTCGAACCCATGGTCATAATGGGATGCGCTGCCTGGAATAATCCCACCCCAAGCAGAATATAAAAGCCCACGGATAGAAGGACCACAAACCCTGCTATGAGCAGAATTAGCCCCCCGGTTTTTTGTTGTATCCGGACTGGTATAACACGAGCCTGTTTATCAGGAGGATTCGATAAATCTTGCGTCACGGAATTTCCCTATTTTCGTCTGCGAAGTTCTTCCTCAAAACGGGAGGCATATTCGTCCTCATTGGCTGGCTGGGGCCTGGCAATTGTCTCGCTGGCTGGTTCCTTAGGCACCTTTTTCCAACTGTAAAAGGCTCGCAGGAGCAGAAATACACCTAACATGAATGTGACCGGCGGAAGAACGTACACAAGCCAGTTGATCCCCGTGGTTGGGGGTTCTGCCAATACCCTCGCCCCATAATGTTCTACAAAATACTGCTTGATTTCGTTTGGCGTTTTGCCATCGGTCAGCATCTGGCGAATAAGTTCGCGCCAATCATGACAAGCCTGGGTGGGACAAACGTCCAGGGGTGTATTCTCGCACACCGGACAGAACAATTGTCTTGCGATAGCATTGACTTCATCGTCAGAAGGGGTTGGCTGCTGTGCGGAGACCCAGGCAAATGGAATAAGGGTGAGTGCAATTATAAGAAGGCAGGTAAATGGAACGAAAAAGTTCTTAATTTTCATATTTGCCTTCGTTACTTCTTACTCCAGACTTGATTTCTAATTGGCCAGCCAGCCACAAGGATACCGAAGATGAATATGAAACTGCCAACCCACAGCCAATTGACCAGTGGGTTGTGATAAACCTTAAAAGGAGTCTGTTCCGCGGAAACATTCTCCCAATTGACTAATACTACATATAAGTCATCTGCCATGGTGCTTCGAATGGCTGGGATCGTCATTGGCTGACCATCCGGATATAAATCATAACGCGGGTGGAGTTCGCCAAGCAATTTCCCATCCTTGAACACGCTTAAAACTGCCCGGGTCACCTGCCGCCCATCCACATAAGGGAATTGGGCCAGCGAATCATAACGCAGGGTGTAACCAGAAATCTGCATTTGCTGCCCGATTGCCAGAGTCTGTTGCGTCTGGGTTTGGAAAACATCAATGCCCAGGATGCCAATGGCCATTACCACCATGCTGAGGTGAATCAGATAACCTCCATAGCGACGAGGATTATTTCTGGACAGTATCCAGATAATGACCAGAAAATTTGGTACCTGTATATAAAAGACCAGTGCAAAGTACTGCAACCCCAGGATGGCAAATATCATCGGGACAATTAAATTCTCGAGTAGGACTATCAAAGCGATAAGTAGCAACCAGACTGAACGCCAGAATGTCTTTGACGCCGATTGGATCCAATAACGCCAGATTTGAGTTAGTATCACGAAACCCAGGTATGCCACCAGCGTGTACCAGACCAACACAAGCCAGTTGTGAATCCCAAGGATGGTATATACCACCAGCGCAATGAATGTAGGGATTAACAATAGCCACGTTGTGCGGCCCAATTTCTTGAATATATTGTTAACTCGTGTTCGCCAGAATTCAAATAGTATTGTAAAGATTACGAATGATACTAATGTAAATCCAATTAGTGCAATCCAATTGCGCATGCCAAGGATAAACAAGATGGCCGGAGTCAGCAAGGTGGGAATGGCAGGTTTCCACATCGCCTTGCCAAGCGTCCGGACTGTGGATCTTCCCCAGGCCGAAAGCGGCGCAATCCCCATCAATGCAATTAGAGCGCTCCATAACGGTCCGGTAGCCCGCAGGTAAAACGGCGGGCCGACCGTTAATTGCTGGCCAGTCACAATCTCGGAAATCAATGGGAATATAATTCCCCAAAAGCAAACAATCAGGACACCGAAGAAGAGTAGGTTGTTGAGCAGGAACAGTGCCTCCCGTGAGAGTATTGACTTCATCTCCACTTCCGCCCTCAAGTCACTCCAGCGATATATCAGGAGAGATGCCGAAATAAAAAACGTTATACCAATGAATATGAAGAACATCGGTCCGATGGCGCTCTGAGCAAAGGCATGTACCGATGAGAGCACTCCGGAACGAGTCAGGAATGTTCCAAAGATGACCAGAGAATAAGTCAAGATGATAAGCAGCATATTCCACAGTTTAAACATGCCGCGTTTCTCTTGGATCATGACCGAATGCAGGAACGCCGTACCGACTAACCAAGGCATCAGGGCCGCAATTTCCACAGGGTCCCAACTCCAGTAACCTCCCCAACCGAGCACATCGTAAGCCCAGCGCATCCCCAGCACAAGCCCAAGAGACAGGAACAACCAGGCTGCCAATGTCCAGCGCCGGGTCAGACGGATCCAGCGGTCATCTGTGCGACCAGTCACGAGGGCTGCCACGGCAAACGCATAGGGGATGA
>JBEKVG010000309.1:0-4066 GCA_049514195.1 Anaerolineales bacterium
TCGGATAGGTTCTTAGCTAGACTTTGTCCATTTGCACGTTACAAAAAACAGGGTAAGCTAAACCATCTCTCCATGATGAGGATGGATCATGCTTACCCTGTCAGCAGAATATATCACGATTCTCACGAGCTTTGCTCCTGTATTTTCTAAAAGGGTTTGGCTCCAGGCACAGATCTTGCTTTTCGGGGCGATCCTGACGCCTGGGCAGCGCACGGTGGCCGCTGCGCTGCGGATCATGGGGCTGAGCATGGAAAAGCGTTTTGAGAACTATCACCGGGTTCTCAATCGTGCGGTCTGGTCGAGCCGGGAGCTCAGTCGGCTGTTGTTGGAAATGTTGATCACCGTCTTTGCTGCCAGGGGACCCGTGGTGATAGGAATGGACGACACAATCGAGCGTCGCCGGGGAGCCAAGATCAAGGCCAAGGGCATCTACCGGGACCCCGTGCGTTCGAGTCACAGTCACTTTGTCAAAGCCAGCGGTTTGCGCTGGTTGAGCGTGATGCTGCTGGCGCCCATCCCGTGGGCGCAACGAGTCTGGGCACTGCCCTTTCTGACAATACTGGCTCCTTCTGAGCGTTACTATCAGAACAGCCACCGGGCGCATAAGAAACTGACTGCCTGGGGCCAGCAAGCCCTTTTGCAGGTCAAACGCTGGTTGCCGGGCAGAAAACTGGTTGTAGTGATGGATGCCAGCTTTGCGGCAATCGATTTTCTGTGGCAGGTGACCAAACTTGCCGACCCGATCTGCCTGATCGCTCGCTTTCGACTGGATGCAGCTCTGTATGCCCCGGCTCCCCAATGCAAACCAGGGACAATGGGCCGACCGCGTAAAAAGGGTAAACGCTTGCCGACTCTCGAGCAGGTGCTGAAAGACCCGCTCACGCATTGGCAGAAGGTGATCGTGCCCGATTGGTATGGTCAGGGAAAACGCCTGGTCGAGATCACTTCTGCCACCGCCGTCTGGTACCATAGCGGCATGCCGGTTCTACCCATCCGCTGGGTCCTGATCCGCGACCCAAAAGGCAAGTTCAAATCCCAGGCCTTGCTGTCTACCAGCCTGAACGAAAAACCTGCACAGATCTTGCAATGGTTCGTGATGCGCTGGCAATTGGAAGTCACTTTCCACGAAGTCAGAGACCATCTGGGTGTGGAGACCCAACGCCAATGGTCGGATCCAGCCATTGCACGCACCACCCCGGCCTTGTTGGGCTTGTTCTCTCTGGTCACTTTGTTGGCCAATACCCATGCCCGGAAAGCCAAGATCCCAGTCCGCCAAGCCGCCTGGTACAACAAGTCCCGGCCAACTTTCTCGGATGCTTTGGCCCTCATCAGACAAGAATTGTGGCACCATCGCTATTTTCAACTGTCCCAGGATCAATATGATATGCAAAAAATATCACCAAAATTGTTGGATTACCTGAAAAATGCCGCTTTTTACACACCTTAAGCGGTCAAAGCTCATTCGCAAATGGACAAAGTCTAGCTAAGAACCTATCCGAAAATTATAGAAGAACCGCATTTTGAGTGTGTGCGGCGAAGCCGCACACACTCAAAATGCGAACACTCCTGATTTTTCGGATAGATACTAAATTGCAAGTCCCATTTTCCTTGACAAGGAAAGAACTCGCGGATAGAATGCTTCAGTTTTGGAAGTATTTCACTCTGCAAATATTCAAGAATAGAAACTTATGCCCAATTTCTCCCATCCCCCAAGCTCTCCTGAGACCGTTAAATTGCTGCAGCGGATCGTCCGCCTGAGAAGTCGCTTCAAAGTGGTCCTGCCGGAAAATATGGCCACGCTCAAAAAACAGATTCATGATTCGAACCAGTCCGGCAAGGCTGCAGGGATCAACGATGCTGGCCTGTTCTATAACATCGGCAATGTTTTCTCCCGTTACGACGGGCCGATCAGCATGGGCGAACTCAGCCACAACCTGGAAGTCCCACTTAGCACAGCCACGCGGACCATGGATTGGCTGGTCAATAACGGCTATGCCCAGCGTTTGGCCGATCCAAACGACCGCCGCATTGTCCGGGTGGAATTGACAAAAACCGGAAAAGAAACCTACCAGGCGATCAGCATATTCATGCTGGAAAAGGTTGAACAAGCCATGAGCCACTTGACCCACGCCGAGAGGGATAATTTCATAGTTCTTTTGAACAAAGTATTGAGCGCCTTCGAAGAGGCGGCCTGAATCGCCGGTTCGACCATTCTTTCATCAAGTTACGAAGCAAGCAACCCCCATGTTTATTAGTGCCATTCAAAGAGGAATAAGACCATGAGACGTTTTCGAGCACTGATCAAGAAGGAACTTCTCCATATGGTGCGCGATCCGCGCACGTTGATCTTCATTTTTATCATGCCACTCCTGGAGTTGCTATTGCTGGGTTATGCCAACAATACCGATGTTAAAAATGTCCCCACGGTTATTTTTGACCAGAGCAACAGCCAGGCCAGCCGTGCCCTGCTGGATGCATTCAAGGTAACCGGTTATTTCTCGTACGATTACGTTGCCTCCACCGACGCGGATGTCACTGACCTGATTGAATCCGGGAAGGTCAAGGTAGGCATCACCATTCCTCCCGATTACAAGAGCAACCTGCTTTCAGGGAATCCTGCCCAGGTATCCGTCCTGATCGACGGTTCGGACCCAACCACGGCCGGCGCGGTGCTGTCTGCCGTCACCCTGGCCGGCCAGGCGCATGGGATCAGCCTGGAAATCCAGCAGTTGGCGCTTAAAGGGGTCAGCGGTCTGGAGGTCTCACCGGTGGACGTCCGCACCCGGGTGCTTTACAACCCGGATCTGCTTGGCAGTTACAACCTTATCCCCGGCTTGATCGCCATGATCCTGTTCCAGACCGGCACAAGCATGACTGCTCTTTCCATAGTAAGAGAACGCGAGCGTGGCACGATCGAACAACTGATCGTGACCCCGATCCGCAATTGGGAGTTGATCCTGGCAAAGATCATCCCCTACATCTTGGTCTCTTTTGCGGATATGCTCCTGATCCTGGTGATCGGCACGTTGTGGTTCGGCGTTCCGATTCGCGGCAGCCTGTGGCTCCTGTTTGCCATGACTGCTCTCTATCTCCTGCCCACCCTGGGCCTCGGGCTGCTGATCTCCACCTTCGCTCGCACCCAGCAGCAAGCCCAGTTGATGAGCATGCCCATCCTGCTGCCTGCCATGATGCTCTCTGGCTTTATCTTCCCGATTGCCTCGCTGCCGGTCTTTTTGCAGCTTGTCGGAAACATCTTCCCGCTCACCTATTTTATATACATGCTACGCAGTATTGTCGTCAAGGGGGCCGGCATCCAGATGATTATCCCCCAGACCATTGCTTTGGCCGTCTTTTCCATCATATTTCTGGGGGCTGCCGCCTTGCGCTTCAGCAAGAAGCTTGATTAGATCAATTTAAATTGATTAATAAAAGGAAGTGTTCTATGAAACGAATTTCTAGGTTTATTTTCCCGGTCATTTTAGTCCTGGTAGTAGTTGCAGCACTCTGGTATTACTGGGTGCGCCCGGCCGGATCCCTGGCGGGTGCCTGGAACTCTCTGGTCAATCCGGCCTCTGCTTTGTCTGGAGCACTGACAGCGTCCGGCACCGTGGAAACGACCGAGATCAATGTTGCCCCTGAAGTAGCTGGAAAGATCCTTGCTGTGGATGTCCAGGAAGGCGACACCGTTCATATCGGTGATGTGCTGGTCCACTTTGACGACTCTCTTCTCAAAGATCAGCGCACTATTGCTGCCGCCAACCTGGAAACGGCGAAGATAGCCCTGGTGCAACTGACCTCGCCGGCAACAATTGCCAATGTCCAAAAAGCCATTGCCCAGGATAAACAGGACATCGACAATGCCCAGCAGGCGTACGACAACCAGAAATATTTCACGACCAATCAAGACGCTGTTCAGAACGCCCATTCTGGCCTGGTACTGGCCCAGAAAGCCCTGGACGATGCCCAGAGCGATTACGACAAAGTCGCTGGCAACCCGGATAACAATACGCCCAAGGCAAACGCATATCAGAAACTGTACGCGGCGCAGCTGGCTTATAACGATGCC
>JBEKVG010000310.1:0-4049 GCA_049514195.1 Anaerolineales bacterium
GTAAGGGCCAATAAGTCTTTCCCGTAAAAATTGGGGCGGGAGGAATCCCGCCCCAATCAAATCCCAACTAACTAAAAACTGTGTCTCCCATTGCAATCATTGCTCTAATTATCGGCATCCCGTCGTTGCTGCTATTGACGTATGTATTCGTGCGCGGTTCGACAGGGTTACGCCGTTATATTCTGACCCGGATTGTCCTGACGCTACCGATGATCTTCATCCTGGCCACCATGGTCTTCTTTGTCCTGCGCATTCTGCCGGGTGACCCGGTTACATCAGCATTGGGTCCAAAAGGCACGCCGGAAATGATCCAGCACATCCGCGCCACGCTTGGTCTCAACGATCCACTGATTGTGCAATATGGGCGCTTCCTATGGAACATGGTTACACTACGATTTGGGAACTCGCTGGTGGGCGGCCACCGTCCGATCATAGACGAGATGAGTGAACGTTTCCCAGCCACATTGGAATTAATCATACCTGCCTCAATCCTGGCTCTGTTGATTGGGATATATGGTGGTACACTGGCCGCCTCCAAGCGAAAAAAGGCACTCGACTTCTCCTTACGAATTTATTCGGTGATTATTTATTCCCTGCCGGTATTCTGGTTAGGGTTAATTCTTCAATTGTTGTTTGGCGTTCGGCTCAAATGGTTTCCGATATCCGGTCGCATCGATGCAATAATTGGCACGGGTCTAAAGACGGTTACCAATATCTACAGCTTGGATGCGTTGCTTTCTGGAAACTGGCCGGCCTTCTTTTCCGTCCTTCAACACCTGGTCTTACCAACCTTCACGCTCGGGTTGATCTTGTCGGGTGTGTTTTTACGCATGACCCGGATTAATGTAATTGAGACAATGCAGGCTGACTTCATCGGGGCAGCCCGGGCACGTGGCATCCGGGAACGCGTTCTGATCTACGGACATGCCTTGAAAAACGCATTGATCCCGGTTATCACATTAATCGGCCTGCAAGTTGCCATCCTGTTGGCTGGGGCTGTCCTGACGGAAACAGTCTTTTCTTGGCCAGGCATGGGCAGCTACCTGGTGGAACGCATCTCCGCCCGGGATTACACCGCTGTTCAAAGCGTCATTACTGTCTTTGCTATGCTGGTCGCGTTGATCAGTCTGGCAGTTGACGTCATCTATTCACTCGTCGACCCGCGCGTGAGGTATTGAAAAGTGGCACAAGCTAACCAACAACCTTCCGAGACCCTCCCCGAAGGTACTACCTGGGAGGTGGAACTCAATCGGGTCGGCTTCGTCCGTCGTATCCTCATGGGTCGCCACTGGTACGGGGCTGACTGGTGGTTCGTCGCCATCTCCATTGTAGCCGTTGCGGTCTTCATCATCGTAGCGCTTTTTCCGGGTCTGTTCGCTCCCTATTCTCCCGACGCCCTGGTGGGGCCGAGCTTTCTGGCTCCAGGAGCACAGGTAGATCTGCCGGTCCTCGTTGTATTGGCGAATTCGCCGGTCAATAAATTGCAAGATCTGGCAGTTCCCGAAGGTGCTGACCGGCCAACCGTGGCTGTTGTTGAAGGTGTACCGACTGCCGGGGCATTGAACGAACAGTCCCAGAAGATTGATGGGATGATCAAGAACCAGCCTGGCGGTCTGCGCCTGCGGCCGGTCATTGATCGTTACCCAGGCCTTGATCAAGTTTTACAAGCCGTAATAAAAGGAACAGATAAGGCCGCTGTTGTCCAGATGACAGAGTTCAAGGGCGTTAAAAATAAATACCCTTCCTTGCGGGAAGCTGCACCCGTTGCTGGGGGGACCGCCACCGCGGGTGGATTCATCCTGGGAACCAACGATATCGGCCAGGATGTACTCAGCCGATTGCTTTGGGGCACTCGGATTGCCATAATAATTGGATTCAGCTCTTCTATCATCTCCCTGATTATAGGTGTACCCTTGGGATTGTTCGCAGGTTTCGTTGGCGGAACGTTTGATCGTCTGCTGAGCTTGCTGATGGACAGCCTATACGCTTTCCCCGGCCTCATCCTCGCCATTGCTATCACGGCCGTGCTGGGCCCGAGCATGTTGAATATCATAATCGCCATCTCTGTCCTTTACATCCCAACCTATTACCGCATTGTGCGCGGGCAGACCCTCTCGGTAAAAGAGGAAGTCTATATTGAGGCTGCCAAGAGCCTCGGAACACGCAGCCTGGAAATTCTGCGACGCTACATCTTTCCCAATGTCATCCCGTCAGTGGCGATTATCTTTTCGGTAAACGTGGCGGACGCTATCTTGACTGGGGCTGGCCTCTCTTTCCTCGGCCTGGGCTTGCCTCCCACCATAGCGGACTGGGGCATCGACGTGGCGCGCGGCCAGCGCTTCATCCAGACGGCTTGGTGGATGATCACCTTCCCCGGTCTGGCTATCATGCTGGTTGTATTGGCGTTTACATTGATGGGTGAAGGGTTGATGGAAATTTCCAACCCGAAGCTGAGGGACCGCTGATGTCTGACGATATCCTTTATTCCGTTCGAAATTTAACTGTCGAATACAAGACGCGTGCGGGGAATGTACGCGCTGTGGATGATGTTTCCCTTGATATCCGCAGAGGTGAGACCCTTGGCCTGGTAGGCGAATCAGGCTGCGGGAAATCCACCCTGGGCAAAGCCTTGATGCGCCTGCACGATGGTCCCGCCAGCATTATCGGCGGTGAATTGTGGTTTGATGGCCGGGACCTGATGAACCTATCCTTGCGCGAGATGCCAAACATCCGCGGAGCTGAGATTGGGATGGTCTTCCAAGACCCGATGACCTCGCTCAACCCCATCCAGAAGATCCTCGACCACTTAACTGAGACCATCCACACTCACGAACCTGAGACCAGCGATGCTGCTGCCCGCCTACGGGCGGAGGAACTGGTTGAACGTTTGGGCATTCGGCGGGAAAGGTTGAATGAATACCCCCATCAGTTATCAGGTGGCATGCGCCAGCGCGTCATGATCTCCCTGGCTCTGGCCCTACAGGCCAAGCTGGTCATTGCAGATGAACCCACCACCTCTCTAGATGTGATCGTTGAGGCTAAATTCCTTGACTTGCTCAAAGAGCTGCAGAAGGAGTTTGGACTGACGATCCTTTTGATTACGCATAACATCGGTGTGGTTGCCGAGGTGTCTGATCGGGTAGCCGTGATGTATGCTGCTAAAATGGCTGAAATAGGTACTGCACAAGAGGTTTTTGCCAATCCTAAACATCCCTATACCCAGGGGTTGCTGAAATCCGTTCCCAATATCAAACTTGACAGCGGTGACCTATACAAGATGGGGGGCCAGCCTCCCAGCCTTTTGCATCCACCCAGTGGCTGCCGCTTCCACCCGCGCTGCCCAAGTGTGTTAGATATCTGCTCTAAGAAAGAACCAGCCTTTGAACCAGTCGCGGATGATCATTTCGCCTCCTGTTGGCTCTACCAGAACGCCGCCGCCCAAATGAGTTCCGAAAGCCAGGAGGTGCAGCATGCCTAAGCCGAAGACCTTGGAGGCAACTGGAAATCCGGAAAGAGTTGCTATTTCTGGAGAAGATCTGATTGTCGTTCAAGACTTGCGAAAGCATTTTCAGGTTCAAAGTGGACTTATTGCCAGTTTGTTAAATCACGGCAACATCCCTTCCGTAAAGGCTGTGGACGGCGTCAGCTTTGCCATCCGCCGTGGCGAAGTTTTCGGCCTGGCAGGCGAGAGCGGTTCCGGCAAATCAACCGTCGGACGGCTGATCCTGCGCCTATATGAACCGACCTCCGGGCAGGTAATATTTGATGGCATTGACCTGCTGAGTTTGTCGGCGGAGGAAATGCGACGAATGCGTTCCCGCATGCAGATCGTCTTTCAGGATCCTCTGGCTTCACTTAACCCCAGAATGACAATCGGCCAGGCCATCGAACACCCGGCCCAGATCCACATGCCTGAGCTATCAGCAGCTGAAAGGCGCAATAAGGTAATGGAAATTCTGCACGCTGTAGGGATGAACCCGCCCGAGGCTTTCTATGACCTGTTTCCGCACCAGATCTCGGGCGGCCAACGGCAGCGCGTAGCCCTGGCG
>JBEKVG010000311.1:0-3989 GCA_049514195.1 Anaerolineales bacterium
GCTCCCAGAACCGTCCTGCCGCATTGGTCCATAGCCACTTCTGTTCTTATCCTTGTGCTGGCAACCGCAGGAATCGTCTGGCTCTCGGAAGTCCTGGTGGGGGTAGTCGAACCGGTGGTTGTCAGCCTGGGTGTTTCCGAATTCTTCCTGGGTGTCATCCTTATTCCCATTATTGGTAACGCGGCAGAGCACCTGGTGGCTGTCCGGTTTGCCAGCCA
Source organism: Anaerolineales bacterium (assembly GCA_049514195.1). GTDB lineage: Bacteria > Chloroflexota > Anaerolineae > Anaerolineales > Villigracilaceae > UBA877. Next base: position 219 of record JBEKVG010000311.1, read on the forward strand.
GAATAAAATGACGCTTAGTGTTGAGATTGCGGTCTCTTCCAGCCTACAAGTCGCCCTGTTGGTGGGGCCGCTTCTGGTCTTTCTCAGCCTCCTGCTTGGTCATCCCTTTACACTTGTCTTTAGTATGTTTGAACTGTTAGCCCTGATCGCAGGTGTGATCGTCGCCGTGCTGGTCTCGGCAGATGGTGAATCCTCCTGGCTGGAAGGAGCGGGCTTGGTCGGTATCTATCTAATTCTCGGATTAGCCTTTTTTCTGTTACCGGTGTAGGATGAAAAATATTCTGAACGGCAAAGTCCTGATTGCAATGGTGGTTATTGCCATGGTGCTGCTGTGCGGAAGCCTGGCGTATATTCTGGTGATGCGTCCTGCCGCCGCAGGCCCGAACCTGATCGAGGCCACCTCTGCATTGACCATTATCCCTGCTCCGTCCTCCACGCCGCGTCCCCTGCCTCCCACACTAACACCATTCCCGCCCACCCCGCTACCATCTTCTACCCCTGGGCCAGGTCAGGTTGCCATTGGTGTGTATGTACAGCCCAGTACAGGTGGCCAGGGTTTGCGTGTGCACAAGGAACCAGGACTGAGTGCTGACTTTTTCTCAGCCTTTGATTCGGAGGTTTTTCTGGTCACGAAAGGACCAGAACAAGCCGACGGCTATACCTGGTGGTATCTCACAGCTTCCTATGATGCAGCACGTGCCGGATGGGCCGCACAGGATTTTCTCACGGTCATTCCATCTCCATAATTTCTGAAGAGATCCATCTCCAGTAATATGGGGGTATTGACCGGACATTTTGTGGTTTACAGATTCACAACTTAGGCAGTAAAATGAATAAAGTAGTGCATTACAAGGTATTGATGGAGAAACCGTGAGCAACTGGCCTGGGAAGTACGTCATTGGTCTAACCGGCAATATTGCCACGGGGAAAAGTGTTATCCTCAAGATGCTCGAACATTTGGGAGCTTACTGCATAGATGCGGACGCCCTCTCACATCGTGCAATTGCTAAAGGCGCGCCTGGTTACCAAAAAGTCATAGATACCTTTGGCATGGGGATAGTGGATAGTAATGGCGAGATAGACCGGGCCAAACTCGGACGCCTGGTCTTCAATGACCCGGAGGCCCTCCAGCAATTGGAAGGCATTGTCCATCCGTTGGTCGAACATGCTGTGGATCTGGTGATCCAACGTGTCACCCAGCCAGTCGTTGTGATTGAGGCTATCAAGTTGCTCGAAAGCAATCTGGTTGGGACCTGTGACACGGTCTGGACAGCCTTTGCTCCAGAACCTATCCAGAAAGCCCGTTTGATGCAGAAGCGAAATATGAGCGAAAAGGATGCACTTCAACGTATCCACGCCCAGCCACCTCAGGAAGTGAAATCAGCCGCCGCGAACGTGGTCATTCAAAATACTGGTTCATTCGAGGATACCTGGAAGCAGGTTGTAGGTGCTTGGAAAACTATCCCGCTGGTACCTGATACCAAGCCGATTGAAATGCCCAAAACCCTGGTACCCTGATTCCTGATGGCCTGTTACCTTCAACCATTGCCGTGACAGAATTTCTAAGCAACGCCCTTTTCATATTTCAACGCCTCAACTGGCTAGGGATCATTGACATCCTTCTGGTCACGTTGATTTTCTTTGGCGTGCTCTATCTCGTTCGGGATACGCAGGCCATGGTTTTGCTGCGTGGAATTATCTTTATCCTGGTTCTGTTTGTCTTGCTGACCAGTCTGGTTAATCTACCGGCTTTCTCCTGGCTTATTCGAACTGTGTTACCTGCTATGGTGTTTACCATCCCGGTCATTTTTGCCCCCGAAATTCGTCGAGCCCTGGAGAGAATCGGACGCGCCGGCACATTCTTCCGTGTAAGCAGTAAAAGCGCCGGCCAGGAAATCCAACGGACCATTCAGGCAGTGGTGGAAGCAGCAGCGCGTCTCTCTGCTCGCCAGCATGGAGCACTCATCATCCTGGAACGCTTTGACCGCCTGGACGAATATATCCGAACCGGCGTATCGATTGATGCCAATGTCACACCCGAGATGCTGTTGCAAATTTTCTATCCCAATACGCCTCTCCATGATGGCGCGGTGATCATCTCTGGAAAGAAGATTGTCGCCGCGGCTTGTGTTATGCCGTTATCATCCAGTGGCATTCTGGCCCACTCCCCTGAACGGCAAATGGGACTTCGCCACCGTGCCGCGGTTGGTATTTCTGAAGTCACCGATTCCATTGCAGTGGTTGTCTCGGAAGAGACAGGCGCCATCTCCATCGCACATGCTGGGCGCATTATCCGTAGATTGGATGTTGAGCGGCTGGAAAACATCCTGGCCGCTTTCTACAACCCGGATAAATCCCGGAAGGGAAATTTCTTCCAGCGGCATTTTCCTTACCTTTTTCCTCAGAAAGACGAGTGATATGCTTCGCTGGCTGACGACCAACCTGCGCACTTTCTTGCTGGCATTTGTTCTGGCTTTGGCTGTCTGGGTGACTGCTGTCACGTCAGCTAATCCAGACGTGGCGCAAGCCTACCCCAATCCCATCACTATCGATTTTGTTGGCCAGAATCCTGGCCTGGTAATGACTGGAACGGTCCCGCGACAAGTACAGGTGACACTGCGAGCTCCGCGCTCGATCTGGGACGCGTTGCTAGCCAATAATGCCTCAATCCACGCTGTGGTGGATTTGACAGGCCTAAAGGCTGGAACCTCGGCAGTGGAAGTACAAATACAGATAGCCGCCCGGCCTGTGCGTATCGTCTCCATCACGCCCAAGAAATTTAACCTGAGCCTCGAACAACAGGTGACGGAAACATTTCCGGTCGAAATGACCCTCAGTGGTGAACTGGCGATTGGCTACCAGGCGGGCGATGTTGTCATGGATCCAGCGAAAGCTGTCATCTCCGGGCCGGAATCATTAGTCACTCAGGTCAAGCACGTCCGCGCTGATTTGGATCTTACCAATGCCCGTCAGAGTATTGAGACTTCTGTTCCCATTCGCGCCGTGAATGAGAGCGGCTCAACAGTGGACGGGATTTCCATGAACCCCAATACTATCCAGGTGAGCCTGCCAATTGTCCAACAGGGCGGCTACCGTGATTTGGCGGTCAAGGTAGTGATAACTGGTAAACTCGCCAGTGGCTATCGTTTGACCAATATAACTGCCTCTCCGCTTACTGTTACGGTCTATTCAAATAATTTACCCTTGATTGAAAGCCTGCCCGGTTATGTGCAGACTAATGGGCTCGACCTTTCTGGCGCGTCCAAGAATATTGATACCCATTTACCCCTGGATCTACCCGAGGGGGTCTTGTTGATCGGAGATCAAACTGTCGCCGTCCAAATCGAGATTGCTCCTATTGAGGATAGTCGCCCGGTAGCTTTCCGTCAGGTCGAGGTGATCGGCTTGAGCCCTGACTTGAATGCCCAGCTCTCGCCTACTACTGTGGATGTGATCCTCGCTGGCCCATTGCCGGTCTTAAACTCGCTCCAGCCTTCCGATGTGCATGTCCAAGTAGACCTGACTGGGCTGACTATCGGGACATACCAGTTGATTCCTACCATCACTGTCGTGGAGGAGGGGGTGACCGTTCAATCCGTTCTTCCCGGGATGGTGGAAGTGATTATTTCTAAAGAGACAGGTCCAACGCCGACATTAACGCTGACCTCAACCGGGACCCTAACGATTACCTCAACCTGGACCCCAACGCTTACCCCACTGCCTTCCCTAACGCCGACCCCAACACCGGCTCCATAACATTGCCTCTTATTT
>JBEKVG010000312.1:0-3984 GCA_049514195.1 Anaerolineales bacterium
ATATAGAAAAGAAAATGGGAGCTTTGTCATGAGGGATTATGGCAAATTGTGCCTAGCCTTAATCCCATTACCGGATATAATAGCCGATTGATTTGTGAAAATGTGAACTTATTTCTTACGGCGTGGATATCAAGCTACCTATAGGAGAATGAACGTGAACAAAGACGTAATCAACAAGCTTATGCGACCCAAGTCAGTCGCTGTGGTGGGAGCATCGTCCCAGCCAGGAAAAATTGGTTATACCGTTGTCGAGAATCTGATCAAGGGCGGATACAAGGGACCGATTTACCCGATCAATCCTACGGCAACAGAAATTCTTAGCCTGCCAGTCTTTGCTTCGGTTTCGGCAATACCAAAACCTGCAGACTTAGCCATCATCACGGTCCCGGCAAAAGTAGTGAACCAGGTTGCCGAGGAATGTGGTCAGAAAGGCATCAAGGCGCTCAGTGTGATCACTTCCGGATTCAGCGAAATTGGACGGCGTGACCTGGAAGATGAATTGCTTGCCATTGCACACAAGTATGGAATGTGTGTCCTTGGCCCGAATATCGTTGGTACATTATCCAACTCGGACCAGTTGAATGCCTCCTTCGCGCCATTCCTACCGTTCAAGGGTTCTGCCTCTCTTATCACCCAATCTGGCGCCCTGCTCATCGCTATGGACGCCATCACGTATACCCGCAAGGTTGGCTTCGATAAGATGATTTCCAACGGAAATATGGTGGACGTGGATTTTGCCGACTTAATTGAGTGGTTGGAAGATGATGAGAGCACCTCTTGCACCTGCCTTTATGTAGAAGGAATCAGGGATGGGCGCAAGTTTATAGAAGCCTGCCGAAACGCGAAGAAACCCATCATTGCCCTCAAGGCAGGCACTTCCGTTCATGGTGCGGCGGCCGCGGCATCGCATACTGGTTCCTTGGCTGGTTCCACCAAGGTATATGGCGCAGCATTCCAGCAAGCGGGTGTGGTCCAGGCCTCGGATTTGAATAATTTATTTGATCGCACACTTGCGCTCTCGCTAATGCCACCCCTGAAAGGCACCAACATACTGGTCACCACGAATGGTGGCGGTGTTGGTGTACTTGCCACCGATGCGGGTGAGAAGTTCGGTATCCCGCTGAAATTTGCGCCCCCGGATGTGCAGGAAGAACTCAAGAAGCATATGCCCGACTTTGGATCGGCTAAGAATCCGGTGGATATGACCGGTATGGCGGGGAATGATTGGTATTATGAAACTGTAAAATTCGCCTATGCCCACCCTTGGACGGATGGATTTGTCGTTCTGTACTGTGAGACAGCCATTACCAACCCGGTGGAAATCGCTGAGGCGATCAAACGGGCCTTGGATGACAGCGGTATGAAGGGAAAACCCGTGGTTGTGTCGATGGTGGGGGGCACGCGTTGCGACAAGGCCATGCAGTGGCTGGTTGAGAACGGCGTCCCAGCTTACGGTGCACCAGACCAAGCTATGAACGCCATGGCTGCCTTGGGTGAACTTTATCGCATCCAGTCCATGTTGGATAAAACTGTCGTTGTCTCTGACCCCGAACGCGCTGCCAAGGCTGGCAAGATCATCGCGGTTGCCCGTGCAGAAGGCCGCACTGCATTGACGGAAACTGAAGCAAAACAGGTATTCTCTGCCTATGGTCTGCCGATTGCCCAAACCCGGCTGGCGAAATCCGAAGATGAGGCAGTTGAAATGGCCAAATCAATTGGCTTCCCGGTAGTGATGAAGATCATCTCTCCGGATATCATCCATAAATCCGATGCTAAGGGGGTGAAGGTCAATATCGAGGATGAAGCGGAAGTAAGGGAAGCCTATAAAACCATCCTAGCAAATGCAATAGTTTATAAAGCGGATGCAAACATTCATGGGATCGCCGTCCAGGAAATGGCTCCGGCGGGTACTGAGGTGATTGTAGGCTCGGTGAACGACCCCACTTTTGGGCCGACGATCATGTTCGGTTTAGGCGGTATTTTCGTTGAAGTGCTCAAGGATGTAACTTTCCGCGTTGCGCCAGTCAATAAATCCCAGATAGAGACGATGCTTACCGAGATCCGAGGGGCCCCGATGCTGACAGGCATACGAGGCGAGTTGCCACGCGACCGGGCTGCTTTAGTGGATATACTTTACCAGTATGCGATCATGGTATCTGACTTGGCAGATGAAGTTACTGAAACGGACGCAAATCCGATCATTGTGTATGAGGAAGGCAAGGGCGTCAAGGTAGTGGATGCCCGGATCATATTGAAGAAGAAAGATTAGCTGAATATCATAATCACGAACAGGGTGCTGTTAGTGCAAAAGCCTACCAGCACCTTTTTCTTTATCGGCGGCTATTAGAGTTAATAGATTGTTCAATCTACGAGAACGATAGAATCCCGCTTATTTTTCCTTACGTCGGTCTGGTCCGATTGACCAACCATACACCGAGTAATATTATGGCTCCACCTAGAATCCCAACCGGGGTTATTCTTTCATTCAGCAGGAAGAAAGAAACAACCACAGTAACCACTGGTTCAACATACAAAAAAGTTCCAACCTGAGCTGCTGGTAATACTTTGAGGGAATCGTACCAAAAAATTTATGCCAGTCCAGAGCAGAACACACCTAAGAATCCGATGGCAAGCCAGCCATCAGTTGGAATGGGATGGATTGACTCCCATCCCCGTCCGGCTAAAGTGTTTTATTCACCCTTCGGAATTTCTTCCTGCTCCTGCCCTTTTTCTTCTGGCTTTACCTGCCATTCCTTGAACTGGGCGAGCAGCCGACCCGGAATGCGTCCTTGCATCAGTACGCCCTTTCGTCCATGTTCAAGACGTTCCACTTGACCAAATTCGTGGAAAAGGGAAATTAGTTGACCTTGCTGGTAAGGCAAGCGAACAGTTATAGGTACGAGAGTCTCATAAAGTTCACTACGGATATGGTCGAGAAGGTCACCGATGCCTGCCCCGGTGCGAGCCGAAATGGCAACGGATTGTGGAAAATGTTCCAATACGCGGCGGGCAGCCTCGGGGTCAGGCAGGAGGTCAATCTTATTCAATACGGTAATAATCGGAACATGGCTGGCTTCTATTTCCTCAAGCGTTTGCTGGACAGCCTCGGCTTGGTTCATGGCATTTAGATGAGAAATGTCCACTAAGTGCAGCAATAAGTCAGCCTCAGCAATTTCTTCCAATGTTGCACGAAAGGCAGCCACCAGGGTCGTAGGAAGTTTTTGGATAAACCCTACTGTATCTGTGAAAAGAGCCTGATAACCCCCGGGTAATTTAACGCGCCGGGTGGTGGGGTCGAGGGTGGCAAATAATTGATCGGCAACGTAAACATCTGACTTTGCCATGAAATTAAGGAGGGTGGATTTACCGGCATTGGTATACCCAACCAAAGTAACAGTGGGGATACGGCTGCGTTTCCTTTCAGCGCGATATCTCATCCGGTGTGCGCGGATTTTTTCAAGTTCTTCTTTAAGATGGGTGATCTCGTGCCGGATGGCGCGCCGGTCCACTTCCAATTGGGTTTCGCCGGGGCCTCGCAAGCCTACGCCGCCCACCGAGCCGGATCGCCCACCACCACCGCCAGCTTGCCGGGCGAGATGCGTCCACTGGCCGGTAAGGCGTGGAAGATAGTATTCATATTGCGCCAATTTGACCTGCAGTTGGCCGTCACTGGTGTGGGCATGCTGGGCGAAGATATCAAGGATAAGGGCTGTACGATCGAGTACGCGCACGGAATCGCCGAGGTGTTTCTGCAGTTCGCGTTGGTGGCGAGGAGAGAGTTCGTCGTCGAAAATGATGACCTGCGCCAACGTTTCCTCTGCCAGCGCCTTGAGTTCCTCCACTTTCCCAGAACCTATAAACGTCTTCGGATTTGGATGATCCATCTTCTGGGTAAGTTCACCGACCACCTCCAGGCCGGCTGTATCAGCAAGCAGAGAGAGTTCAGTCAAGGAATCTTCAAGGGTTAACAAGTGATCCTGCCCA
>JBEKVG010000313.1:0-3974 GCA_049514195.1 Anaerolineales bacterium
ATGCCGAAATTCCGGAACTTAATATTCCCACGGGCATTCCATTGGTTTACGAACTCAATGCGGACCTGAAGCCTGTGACTCATTATTATCTGGCAGACGAGGAGACCGTCCGGAAGGCGGCTGAAGCGGTGGCAGCCCAAGGAAAGGCAAAGTAAAGAGAAAAAAACTGACGCCGATGAGGCGTCAGTTTTTCATTTCATATATTATTTTCGCTTACGCCCAAGCAAGGCAACCAGCAGAGCAAATATCAGGGCAGTAAGGACAATTACAGCCACTGCACCACCTGCAGCCGTAACTGGCAGGCCCGGGGAGGGAGTGGGAGTGGGGGGAATGGGGGTTGCAGTGGAAGTAGGAGTTGAGGTAGGCCAGGAGGTACTTGTGGGTGGAATGGTCGGGGTGGAGGTTGGCTGAGTTGGCGTGGGTGTGAAAGCCGCCTGGATGCGTATTTTCTGGCCTACATAGATCAAGGAAGTGAGTGTCAGGCTATTTAATTTTAGAATATCTGCCAATGGGACACCATACGCCATGCTGATTGACCCGAGCGTATCTCCTGGCTGGACAATATGGGTGATGGAGCCGTCCGCGTTGGGTGTGTTTGGGACAATCGTCGGTGTGGCTGGGTTGAGCGGCGCGGGCGGGGTATATGCTATCGGCGTTCCACCTGTGGAAAGGGCAATGACTAGAACAAAATATGAAGTATTACCTGATGTCGCCACACCTGCACCGATATCTGCATACGTCGTACTGACGATTATGGAGTGATGATATGAATCATTGTTCCACCAGGTCATGGCCGCAGATGGGCCTATTCCAACGCCTGCATAGATGAGTTCAGCTAGTAAACCTCCTTTGGATAAATCACCAGCGAGCAAATAACCTGCCGCCAACGCGCGTTGGTAGGGGCGCGATCCACCCGCCCCTGTGTCGGTCAGAGACCTGATCGAGAGTTCATACTCGGCCTGCTGTTGGGCGATTGACATTAGAATGGAGTTTGTTTGGAGAGCGTTCAGACCTTGCGACGAACGAATCGCGTTCACTCCGTCTATAAGGTCGGATGCATTCGAAAAGGCCGGAACATGATCAGAGGACTCAGCCCTTGCTGCTTGTGGCAGGGAAAAAACAGCCAGGATAAAGATCAATACCCAAATTGTCTTGAGAAGTTTTAGCATGTTGCTATTATAATGGCAGCACATCTGTTTAGGCGAAATACCAAATTACCAAAAGGAGTCTGCATGCCTGTTTTCACCCCCGGCCGTCGCTGGCAACCGCCTTATTATTCCTTTAAGAGAGAATCTTTTGGAAAGCGCCTATTAGCTACTATTGAGAAAGTCGTGAAAGGTCCTCTGTGGGGATGTCGCATGTGCGGAAATTGTCTTCTTCAGGAAACCGCGCTTATTTGTGCAATGGAATGTCCGAAAGGTCTCCGCAATGGGCCATGTGGTGGTTCGACATCGGAGAATTGCTATGTGGATGAAACCCGCCCGTGTATTTGGTATCATATTTATGACCGGGCGTTCAAGTGGGGGCGTCAGGAGATGCTTTTGGAAGTGCTTCCGCCCTTGGATTGGGATAAGGTTGGTGGGGAAACCTGGGGTGATGTGTTTGATCAGGTCAAAAAACTGGGGACCGGGAAAGTGGTGCGAGGGCTGGTCAATCGTGATCCGGTCATACGCTCTGTGACCTGGGATGGAATCTTCCGTCCTGTACGCCAGCCGGATTGGTGGCAGGGTGACGCCGAATACCATGCTCCTATATATTGCGAAACCGTCTCGAACCTGGAACGGCGATTAAAGGCAGGGGAGTTTGTTGTCACGGCCGAGGTCCAGCCTCCTCAAACAGTTTCCATAAATAAGTTATGCAGTAACATGGCGATGGTTAAACCGTATGTCACAGCCGTCAATTTTACGGATTGCCCTTCGGCCACGCCAAGGATGTCCTCTTTGGCATGCTCTACCCTGGCAATTCGGAACGGGGTGGAGCCGGTCATGCAAATTGCTGCGCGTGATCGGACCCGGGTTGGCTTGCAGGCAGAGGTGGTGGGAGCCAACGCGTTGGGTGTACGTAATATCCTGTGTCTCTCCGGGGATAGCATGAAATTGGCTCCGGGTCCGCGCGGCCGGATGGATATTGTGGACCTGGACTCAGTCCAAATGTTGTGGATCCTGCGCCGGATGCGTGACGAGGCCAGGTATTTGGACGGGCGCGAGATGAAATTTCCGCCGAAATATTTCCTGGGTGCAGCAGCTTCTCCATATGCTTCGGAGCCGAAGTTCCAGGCGATTCGGGAGCATAAGAAAATAAATGCGGGTGCGCAATTTTTCCAGACCAACCTGGTATACGATAGTGATCGTCTGGAAATCTGGTTGAATGAACTCGCGAAAAGGAACATTCTGGACAAGGTATTTATCCTCGTTGGAATCACCCCACTCAAAACCCTAAAAATGGCGAAATACATGGATGATGAGGTGCCGGGTGTTTTTGTCCCCAAGTCTATCTTGAAGCGAATGGAAGCGGCTGAGGCAGCCGGGAATGCACAGGAAGAAGGTGTGCAGATCACCCTCGAATTGATCGAAAAAATCCGTGGCAAACAGGGCGTAAATGGCTTCCATATCATGGCGGTGGGCTGGGAGGAAATCGTCCCGCGCATTGTTACGGAGGCAGCCTTAATCCCGGAAAACACAACGGAGCCGAGTTAAGGACAAAAATGCTATACATAACTTATTCCTTGAACATCTTCCTTTTGTTCGCTATCCCCATCGCTCTTGGGATTTTCCTGGTGCGTAAGTTCTATCTTGAAGGAAGGTGGTGGTGGATAGGTGCGATTGTTTATATTTTTTCTCAAATAATTCTCCTGCCCCTGGAGAATTATTTCATCAATCCATTTTTGAATAATCTGAGTTACTCCGGGAGCCTGCCATCCATCGAAGTATTGATATTTGGTGGATTAATACTTGGTCTGAGTGCGGGCCTCTGCGAGGAACTTCTACGTTATAGCATGTTCCGCTGGTGGACAAAGGATGCGCGTTCCTTCGAAAGCGGCTTGCTGCTTGGGATAGGCCATGGCGGAGCAGCCTCAATCATCCTGGGCTGCCTGGTTTTTTACAATTTTATCAACATGGCTTGGTTCCATAACAAAGATTTAAGCACCCTCGTGCCAACAGACCAGGTGCAAATTCTTCAATCCCAGATCACGGCGTTCTGGTCTGTGCCTTGGTATTACGCTCTCCGCGAGGCGATCGGGCAATTATTCATGCTCTCGATCCAAATCTGCCTGGCCGTGATTGTTCTGCAGGTATTTAATCGGAAGCAATGGCATTGGATACTGCTTGCAATCGGATTTCACACCTTGGTGGAGGCTGCCCGGGTGATCGTCTTGAATTTAACAAATGAATTCCTTGTGAACGTTGTGCTGGGTGTCTTCGCTATTTTCAGCATCCTCATTATCCTAGCTTTGCGTCCCCCGAAAGCTTCTGAAAATATACCATCCGGTGTCTTAGGTCAGACCAATTCACCGACCTAAACTCTAAAATAAAAAATTATTGGCCTATCTACTAAAAACTACTGATGAATTGAGAGCTTAAGCCCAGATATGGATATTCTATTTGGTACTCATTTTCTTAATGGGCTTTTGATGGTTGCCATGCCGGTTGGGTTGGCGATCTTTCTGATGCATCGCTGGAAATTGGGCGGGCGGATCTGGTGGATCGGTGCAGTAACACTCATCCTGTCACAGGTCGGTCATATCCCGTTCAATTGGGGCGCTGGCAAATTGCTGAACCAAACGGACATGGTGGCCTGGGATCCGACTGCCCAGTTGATCTTTAATGCCGTTTTCGGAGGGCTCAGCGCGGGAATCTTCGAAGAGGTGACGCGTTACCTGGTATTACGCTGGTGGGCGAAGGATGTACGTTCCTGGCGCAAAGGTGTTTTGCTCGGCGCCGGGCACAGCGGGGCGGAAGCGATCATTTACGGTG
>JBEKVG010000314.1:0-3962 GCA_049514195.1 Anaerolineales bacterium
GCTATTTTCAGCTATCGCATAAACGTTATGATGTTAGAAAAATGCAGCCCGATGTGCTCAATTACCTGTTTAATGCCACTTTTTATACACCTTGACTGTTTAAGAATGGATAAAGTCTAGCTAAGTGTCATAGATGCGGGAAATGTGTGGAGGCTTGCCCTGAGGATGTGTTTCTAAAACCGCGTTGGGTGCACCGCCACCATGTTACTCTCAAGAACCCGGATGTCTGTAAAGGCTGCAAGAAATGCGTGCGAGTATGTGAATACGGTGCAATGATCATTTCGAGTTGAAGGTGACATCTGCGGGCATGCCAGGTTTGAGCTTGCCAGTGACATCACTCAGTTTAAGCTGGATAGCGTAGACGGTCGATTTGCTACCTGATACAGTCTGGGCGGTGCGAGGAATGAATTCTGGCTGTTTAGAAATGTAGACAACCGTGGCATTAAACGTCTCGCCAGGGAAAGAATCAACGACAATAGTAGCTGTCTGTCCAAGTTTGATCTTCCCATAACTATCCTCAGGTATGTAGACAGTAATGGTCAAATCGTTCAAGCGAGCCAGGGAGAGCAGTTCGGTCCCGGGATTAACCACATTGCCAGGGTCGACGCTGCGCGTCATCACCACGCCGTCCACCGGCGCAGTAATGGTCATTTTCCCGATCTGGTCATTCAGCAAGTCGAGGTTGGCCTGTGCCACCTGGACATTGATCCTGGCCTGCTGCAGTTTTACGATCCCTGCCCCAGTGGCATTGTCGGGAATCGGGCCTCCGTTTAGTGCATCCAGGAAGTTCTGGTCCTCTGCCAGCCTGGCATTGGCAAGCGCCAGTGTAGCCGTCCTAAGATCGACCTGTTCCTGGTTAGGTACTCCGGTCCATAGATTTAATACAGCCAGGGCGTTGTCATAAGCCTGTATGTACACGTATACTTTCTGGTAGGCTGCGGCCTTAGTGGTAGCATCCAAGTAGTTATTGTATTTGATTTTGTCGTAAGCAGTCTGGGCTTTGTCCAAGGCTTTCTTAGCCAGGTACACGTTCGAACGGGCGCTCTGAATGGCATCGGTGTTGGTCGTGAAGTATTTCTCAGTATCCAGTGCCTGCTGGGCATCGTCAATAGCCTGTTGATCCTGGGCAATTGTTTTTTGCTGGTTGGCAATTACCGTCGGCGAAGCCAATTGCTGCAGGGATAATTTAGCCATTTCCAGGTTGGCAGCCGCAATGGTACGCTGGATTTTGAGCGTGCTATCGTCAAGATGCACAAGCACAGCGCCGGCCTTGACCACGTCGCCTTCCTGGAAGTCCACTTCGAGGACCTTCCCCGAAATCTCGGGCGCAATGGATAGAACCGTCGTTTCCACGGTACCCGAAGCATTCAGGGCTCCTGACGAAACAGTCGCCACCGGATTGACCAGGGAATTCCAGGAAGCCGTAAGGCCTGCAGACAGAGAACCGGATGGGCGAACCAGAAAATACCAGCCAGCCGCACAAATCACGGCAATAGACAGAATGACACCAATCCAGACCCGAAGTTTTCGATTTGTTTTCATAATATTGTTCCTTTCAGCGGTCCACCAGGGAGGCCTTACCACGATGTGCCAGCAAGGTAAATACATCCTCCAGTGTCGACTCGACCGTTTCGATCGACTGGACGGTGATGTTCTTCCCGGACAGGGCTTCGGTCAGGTGTCGCGTGGTCCAGCGTTGCGGATCGATGATCACATGGGCGCGGTCTCCGTGCAGGCTGGCCTGGGCTACCCCCTCCATCCCATTCAGGCATTCGACTGTCTCCAGGAGGGGACTGGCAGCCAGATCCCAGGCAGCGCCCGACAAGTAGGTGGCTTTGAGAGCACGCGGCGAATCGAATGCCAGTAGTTTGCTGCGGTACATGAATCCCACCCGGCTGCAATGCTCGGCCTCATCCATGTAATGCGTGGTGATGAAAACGGTGGTACCCTGGGATGCAAACTCATAGATGAGGTCCCAAAACTCGCGCCGGGCAACCGGATCGACACCGCTGGTGGGCTCATCCAGGAACAGGAGCGGGGGGCGGTGCAGCATGGCAGAGCCAAGGGCCAGGCGCTGGCGCCAACCACCCGACAGGCTGCCCGTCATCGTGCGGCTACGGCTATCCAAACCGGCAGTGTGCAGGACTTCCTGAATGCGCTCTTTTTTCGTCGCCCTGGGGATCTCGTAAATCTCGGCATAGAATTCCAAATTTTCCAACACGGTCAACTCGTCATAGAGCGAAAATTTCTGCGACATGTAGCCAATGTGGGGCTTGATGGCTTCGGCGTTCTTCACCACGTCTATGCCCATGATCTTGGCTGTCCCCTGCGTGGGTGTCAACAGGCCACATAACATTCGGATGGTGGTGGTCTTGCCACTGCCGTTCGGACCGAGGTAGCCGATCACTTCGCCCGGCTGAACCGTAAAGGAAACATGGTCAACCGCGGTAAAATGGCCGAAGCATTTGGTCAATCCCATAACTTCCAGAGAGGGGATTTCATTTGCCATTGTTTTTTTCTTCCATCTCCAGGAGTTGGATGAAGACATCCTCCAACGAAGGAGGTACGGGAATAAGATGGGTAAGCTGGACACCCGCGGCTGCCAGGCGTTCGGGCAGGCGCGATAGCGGCCCTTCGGGTGCACGCACACGCAGATGCAGATACTCGCCAAAGGTGTGAACATCCTCCACATCTGGATCTTCGCTGGCAATTTTGCGGGCAGCCATACTCTGCTCGGTGGCCAGCTCCAGAATCCGGCCAGCCAGGCTTTTCATCAGGTCGCGCGGCGCGCCCTGCGTCAGTGCGCGGCCGTGGTTCATGAAGATAACCCGGTTGAAGCGCATGGCTTCATCCATGTAGGGAGTGCTCACCAGTACTGCTGAGCCTGCCCGCAGCAAGCCGATCAACAGATGCCAGAATTCTTGCCGGGCAACCGGGTCAACCCCTCCGGTCGGCTCGTCCAGCAGGAGCACCTTCGGGCGGTGGACGAGGGCAGTCGCAAGCCCCAATTTCTTCTGCATACCCCCTGAGAGGGAAGCCGCTGGACGGTCGGCAAATTCTTCCAGTCCGGCAAATCGCAGCAGCTCCTGTGATCGCTGACGGCGTTCTGCGTCTGGCACATCAAAGACTTCGCCGAAGAAATCGAGATTTTCCCGGACCGTCAGGTCACCGTACAGGCTGAAGCGCTGCGCCAGGTAACCTAAATGCTCGCGGGCTTTTTCCACTTGGGAGGGAAGCTCGTAGCCGGCGACGCGGATCTGACCGCTGGTTGGCCCAAGCGCGCCAACCATCAGGCGGATCGCGGTGGTCTTACCAGCCCCATCCGGTCCAACCAGGCCAACCATTTCACCTGCCCGCACTTCCAGGTTCAACCCGTCCACGGCGCGCAGGGTGCCAAACGTCTTGACCAGGTCTTTGGATTCGAGCAGGATCTCTGGTTCCATAGTCATTTCGCCAGGAAGGTAACGTCGGCGGGCATGCCGGGTTTCAATTTCTCGCTGGTATCGTTCAGCTTGAGCTTGATGGCAAAGACCGTGTTCTTACGGCCGGATACCGTCTCGACATTGCGGGGGGTGAACTCTGCTTGATCGGAAATGTAGGTTACGATTGAGGTGAAAACGACACCCGGGAAGGAGTCTACGCTTACATTGGCGGTCTGGCCAAGGCTGACTTCACCGACGCGGTCCTCGGGCACATAGACCGTGATGGTCAGTTCGTCCAGACGAGAAAGTGTGAGCAGGGTCGCACCGGCGTTGACCACGCTGCCGGGCTCGGCATTGCGCGTCATCACCACGCCATCCACCGGCGCGACAACGGTTGTCTTGGCGATCTGGTCATCCAGCAAGTCCAGATTGGCCTGCGCCAATTGAACGGCGATTCTGGCCTGCTCCAGTTGTACAATCCCTACTCCGGTGGCATTATCGGGGATCGGAGCTCCATTCAGCACATCCAGCAAGGCTTGG
>JBEKVG010000315.1:0-3953 GCA_049514195.1 Anaerolineales bacterium
CGCGGCGATATCGAGGTGGTTGGTGGGTTCATCAAGCAGGAGCAGATCGGGATCGGAGAGCAGCAGGCTTGCTAAGAAGGCGCGTGTGCGCTGCCCACCGGAGAGGTGGGCCAGCGGCAGGTGATAATCGCTGGACGAAAAACCCAGGCCAGCCAGAACCTGTTTGATGCGAGTGGGAAAACTATAACCGCCGCGCCGTTCGAATTCGTGCTGTAACGAACCATACCGATCCAAGGCCTGTTCCCGTTTTTCCGGGTCCGACATCTCGGCTTCGAGTTTTTCCAATTCCGACTGCCGGGCGGTCAAGTCAGAGAAGACCGCCATGCAGGCGTCCCATAAGCTGCCATCCATCTCGAACTCAGCCTCCTGCGGTAGGTAACCGAGACGCAGACTCTTGGCGCGCCCAATCTTCCCGCCGGAGGGTTCATCCAGGCCTACCAGGATGCGCAGGAGTGTGGTCTTGCCGCAGCCGTTCGGCCCCACCAACGCCAGGCGCGCCCCTTTCGGGATGGCAAAGTTGACACCCGAGAAGAGCTCCAGCGGACCGAAGGATTTGGAGAGGTTGGTAATGGTGATGAGGGACATTAATAGCGGGAAACTAGTAAAAAAGGAGAAGTGATTTCGTTACTCGTAACGCAATCCTCACTTCCCGGTGAATTGTTGCAGCGCCAGCCGGAGACGTTCCTCCACCTCTTCCGGCGCATCCTTCGGCAGGCTCTGAATGGCAGTCTGTGCTTCCACAACGCTATAGCCGAGTGCCGTTAACGCAGCCAGCACCTCGGAATCGCTATCGGTCATGGAGGCAATCTTTTCCAATCCACTGACCGGCTTCAGGCGGTCGTGCAGGTATAGGATCATCTTTTGGGCGGTCTTTTTGCCCACGCCCGGGACACGGCTCAAGAGGTCCGGTTCTTCGCTGAAGACCGCCCGCTGGACGGTCTCCAAGTTCAGAGTCGAGAGCACCGCTAGTGCCGTGCGCGGGCCCACACCATCTACACCAAGCAAGACGCTGAAGAATTCCCGATCCGCCTGGGTCTCGAAGCCATACAACTTCCAATCGTCATCGCGCACTACTAAATGGGTAAAAAGGAAAATAGCTTCACCAGTCTTCAAGCGTTCCTTTAGCGGTTTTGGAACAAAGACGCGCAGCCCAATGCCGCCGGTTTCAATGATGATGGAATTGTCTTCGATCTGGGTGATTTCTCCTTGCAAAGTAGCGATCATGTTTCACCTCGGCTTATCACTAGGAAACGATGGATGCAAAGGAATTATCGTTTCTTTTCCCGTTCCTTACCCCTGTTAGAATGTCTCCGTGTGCAGGTGCGTGATTGCGATTGCAAGCGCGTCAGCGGCATCATCGGGTTGGGGTATCCCAGGCAGCGCCAGCAGCACCCGTACCATCTCTTGCACCTGTTTCTTCCCGGCAGAGCCATAGCCTGTAACAGCTTGCTTGACTTCGTTGGGTGTGTACTCGGCCACTTCCAGGCCGGCCTCGCTGATGGCGAGCAACACAACACCGCGTGCCTGTCCAACCGCGATAGCAGTCTTCACGTTGCTCTGGTAAAACAACTTCTCCACCGCACAGTAATCCGGACGATGGAGAAGCAGGAGATCATTCAACTGATGATATAGCATGGACAAACGTTGGTGGGCCACGCAACCCGCCGGGGTCTGGATGGTGCCGTAAGCAATTGATTCCAGGCTGCCATCCTCCCGGTCGCGCACCAGACCGTAACCGGTCGTCGCCGTCCCCGGGTCAATCCCCAGCACCAACATTAGGTCTCTTCAGCCTCAAGGGCGACCAGAGCCTCATCGGATATCTTCAGGTTGTGAAATACACTCTGCACGTCATCGAGTTCTTCAAGGCCTTCAATCGCCCGCAACACCGAAAGCGTCTGATCCACTGGAAGCTCCAAATCCTGCTTAGCAATCATACGCAATTCGGCATCATCGGGAGTCACACCAGCCTTTTTAAGGGCATCACTGATCTTCTTGAAGGCATCTACCGGCCCAATGATTTCGATGTTATCGCCGTCCTGCTGGACATCCTCGGCGCCGGCTTCCAGCGCCAATTCGAAAGCCTTATCATAGTTAAGCATTTCAGCCGGGAACGAGAAATATGCATTCCGGCTGAACTGCCAGCCGACCGCCCCGGATTCGGCCATATTCCCGCCGCTGCGGCTAAGTAGGTGACGGATTTCCGCTACGGCCCGGTTGCGGTTATCGGTGACACATTCCATCATTAATGCTACGCCGTGGGGACCATAACCTTCATAGGTGATCTCTTCATATACAGCGCCATCCTTATCTTCACCAGTACCGCGTTTGATGGCACGATCGATATTCTCCTTGGGCATATTTCCGGCACGCGCTTTTTCGATTGCCAGCGCCAGGCGGAAATTGGAATCGGGGTCGCCACCGCCTTCACGCGCCGCCATGACAATTTCGCGCGCCAGGCGGGTAAAAGCAGCACCCTTCTTGGCATCGGCTGCGCCCTTCTTACGGCGGATGGTTGCCCAGTGGCTATGACCTGACATAATTATTCTCCTACTACCACTTTCGCGGGAATTTACACAATAGCCTGCGAATTATACCATAGGGCTTTTAAGCCACAAAGAAGCCGACTGCTAGCGCACCCGGACCTGAGTGGGTTACTATCGCAGGCGGCAATTCGTAGATGGGGATATCCGCTATGTCCATTCTGGAGCTCAGGTCGGAGGCGAGCACTTCGGCCTCCCAGGCAGCCTCGACCTGCATGACGCACAAATGCGCCTGCGGTCCTTTCGGGCATTGCTCCTCAACCACTTCCAGCAGCCGCCCCAGGGCACGCCGTTTGGTGCGCTGCTGCTCAAAAGGCTCAACCTGCCCATTCTGAACGCACAGAATGGGCTTGATCTGCAGTACTTCGCCCAGCAGGGCCTTGGCTCCCCCGATCCGGCCGCCTTTCTGCAAGTATTCGAGGGTATCCACAAGGAAAAAGATCTGCCCGCGCGGGATCCACTCGTTTAATTGTTTGACGATGCTATCCACTTTGGCACCCTGGCTTGCCCACTCGTGGGCCAGCAGAACGAGACTGGCCAGGTTGCCCGCAATGGTTTGCGTATCCACCACGACTACGTTAAGTTTTGGAAAATCCTGCGCAGCTACTTCCGCCGAGCGCACTGTCCCGCTGACCTTGGCAGAAGGTGCTACAACGACTACATCTTCCCCATCATGAAGGGCTTTCTCAAAAATCGGATGGTAAAGCGCCGGAGGCGGCGCAGAAGTCTTGGGCAGCTCTTTCGAAGCCTTGAGTTTTTGCAGGAAAGTGGCCGTGTTCAATTCCGTGTCGTCGCGGAAGGAATCTTCTCCAAAGCTGACAATTTGCGGTATGAGTGGGATACCAAGCGTTTTCAGCATCTCATGCGGTAATCCGGATGTGGTATCGGTTATGATTTTGACCATAATTTCTCCTATATACCATACTGAATAGGGCCCAGGAGTTTCGGTTAAATATTCACTTTTTTCTTCCCGCGTGCCAATTCCAAATCATAACAATTTTCAAGCTCAGGATTGATGCCGCGCAACCCTGCCGCCGCCTTATTTATCCAGCTTCTCAGCTTTTTTTTGCGCTGCCCGGTTTGCCAACTGGGCACGCAGGGATTTGATATCGTTATCCACGAAGAATAGTGCACCTAGATACAGGAAGAAACATAACACCCAAGCCGAAATACAAACGGTCATGATGGCGACCTGTTTGCTATGCGCGGCAAGAGCGATGGCACCTGCAATAGTGGGGGCTAGGGCAGCACCGCTGTTCTCGACAAAATACTCAACTGCCTGTGCCGAACTGCGGACTTCCGGTAGGGTGATATCGAAGACAGTCGAGGTCACATTGGGCGAGGAGAATGGCATGAAGATGGCTGTCAGACTCATCAGGATAAAGAAAGTGGTTTTATCAGCGACCGGGGTCT
>JBEKVG010000316.1:0-3953 GCA_049514195.1 Anaerolineales bacterium
CGCGCATCTCATCGATGAATAACTGGTATTCAGCGCAGGTAACCAGGGTATCATCGATGTAAGTGTTTTCGTCGATGCGGATCATTATTTACCTTGTGCGCCGCTTGAGCAATGCGGCAGCGACCAATTTGCGCCGTTCAGGATCAGGGTCTTCTATGCCTTTTTCCATCATGTCTTGGAATTGGGCGCGGACTTCCGGGCTAACTTCTCGGGCTTCATCCATGCACTCAATAGCCAGGCTTAAAGCTGTGGCATTTGGCGAATTTAGGCATGCGGCAATTACCCGCGATGCATCTTCCTGGGCGCAATACAGACGGATGGTTTCTTCCCACCAGGAGTTACCAACCTGCTCTAGCAATTCTTTCTCAAGCCGGGTTTCAATAATATGGCGGGAAGCGAGATATTCCTGAAAAGTGAGATGGCTGAAACTATACTTACCGCTTTCAAACTCAACCAGTAAACCGCTGGAATTTTCAACATCTGTCAAGAACTGTTCCCCATTTGTTTCTGGGTCAACGGCTGAAAGTGGCTTGGCAATAATATCCAAGGCTTCCGCACGATCAATGACGCGGAGTTCTTCTTTCATCATCGCGTAGGCTAGGGGATGCAGCACACGTATTTTCTGGGCAGGGGTCAGATCCAATGTAATGCCACGGGCTTGTTGCCGTTTGCCCAAAAAGACTTCGCAGATCTCGGCGTATAGTTCCACGCGGCGACCGGGTAGCGAACTGCGGTAGCGATGGACTGTAGCAATCATGGTAAGGAGCAGTGGGTTGACCGCTAAATCTGCAAGGGTGTTCGTCGAACGTATACGCATGAGCAAGTCTTCTGCGCCACGATGGGCCTCTGCATGCACTCCGGGGTCATCTTTCTGAGAGCTCATAATCTCGTTTGCCAAATACCAGTTGTTGACAAACTTCTCCACCTGCTGACTGGTAAATGGCCGGACCTGTAAAACGGTCACGTCGGCCAAGGGATTGTCTTGGTAACCATGTGGGCGGGAGGATATGACAAAGCGGTTCTTACCATAGGAGACCATGCATTGCTCCACCCAGACGACAACTTGTTTGCGGATTTGAGGATCGGCAACCTCATCCAGACCATCCAGCATAACAAGGCATTTCCCTTCTTTAAGTTGTTTTTCGAGCCAGCCCGTAGGCGGTAGAGGTGCCTGATGGCTCGTGAATTGATCGCGGATGAGTTGGGCCAGTGGAATGATTGGGTTGGCTTTGATGACCTGGGCGTGATCGCGCAAGAAGAGCAGGATGGGCAACAGATTGGGAGCGGTAACCTTTTGACGACGATATGCTGGTGCAGCTAAAGTAAGGGCCATGTGCTTTAGCAGAGTAGTCTTACCACTACCGGGCGCACCTAAGATGGCATAGTTGTGACTTTGCACATTCTTATCGTTTACATATTGCCATATCAAGTGACTGCCCGAACGTAGTTTCTCTGGTAAGTTCTGTAGAGGATTGAAGCTTGCACCGTGGATGGTAGTTGGGTCAACGCTCAACTCCACATAGACTTTATCTAGTTCCAGACTGTATGGGCCTTGAGTGCTCAAGCCTTTCACGTCAAAGGTGCGATGCTGGTAAACTAAATATTCAAGGTAACGACGGCGATAGCCAGAAAAGATCGTTTGCATGGTCAGATCAATCTTATCCGCGAGCTGATCTGCCCATTTGCCTTCAAGTTTTTGCCAAACCTTGGTCAGGAAACTGACCACGAAGACAATCACTTCATAGATAATTGTGAATATAATGGAAAGTTTTAAATTACCGGTTGCCTTATAGAGCAATTCGAAAGCAGGAATTCCTGCTAGGACAAACAATAAAGCAAGAAAAGGGGGGATGTAGCTTAGCAAGTTCATCGATTTTCCTCCAACTCGTTGATACAGGCATAAATCTACTTACATATTATATTGACTTTTACATTAAAAACATAGTGGCTGATTAAACCAGCCACTATGTTTGGGCATCAAAAGAGATACTTATAATCTCCTCTCGTCTGCCAGCGAAGCCTGCCGGTGAGCTGCTGGGAGCAAACTCCACCAGCAATTTCCCCAATAGCGCAGGGAGGAACTGTCATCTGCCTTCTAAGCAATAGATCGTGGGTTAGTTTCCCCACACACGTGGGGATGGACCGCCAAGTGCTCCATTCGGAGACCAGGGCCTTTGATGTTCCCCACACACGTGGGGATGGACCGCGTGAGGGACAGGCCGACAAAGGCGCATGAGTATGTTCCCCACACACGTGGGGATGGACCGTAATCGAATGTAACAGGTTGAGTTGGCTAAGAGAAGTTTCCGGCGCCTGAAAGTGTTTTCAGGATTTCAATCGCTATTTCACAATAAGGTAGACTTTAAAAGCAGGGGAGCGTCCAGCGGTTTGTTGTTATGACACAGTTTATCCAGCTGTAACCAATTCATATAAAGGCTCAGAAAACATCGGCAGAGGAATGGGCTGACAATATTCTTGTCTATCCATGCTGAACGGCGTCAGGATCGTTTCTACAGCACGGAGCAGGAGCTTTCGGTATTCCTTTACATTGACCGTCCTGGGATCGATCTTCCCCTCCAAGTCCCAGGCAAGCACGCCTGGTTCACCCAAGGTGTGTATGAAACGCACGGACTGACCGGGGCGGAGGTTCTTCCCTGCATCGGCCAGTTGATGCGCAGCCAGTGCTGCCGGGGAGGGGGAATGATAGCGCTCCAACTCACGGCTGAGCGTCTGCCGGACAACCAGTTTTTCAATTTTCACATGCCCATACCTCAATTTCCTCAGCGATTTATGGATGAGCCTGTGCAATTCGGGTAGGACATCCGGGATGTGTTCAACAGAGGCTGCTTTGGCCAGGATCTCCAGCATTTCCTGTTGCGTCTCACGAATGAATAATGGCGTATCCCGCCGGCGCAGTTCGATGCCGCGTACCTTGATCTCCCCACTCTGAAAGACCCCAAAATAGCGATTAGCTACCGGCACACGCGCGTCCATGCGTGAGTGCAGGAAGGCCACCCAGCGGTAAATGCCGTCCAACGCAATTGGCAAGCCGGTCCGGTTCATGATTTCTTCAAGCAGCGGCTGGATGTCCTCCGGGGTCCTGGTTCCAGGCTTCTTGACCCACATCCCATCCACATACAGGTGCAGCACCTCGAAGCCCAGGTCCTCTGCGGCCTCCTTGGCACGCAGCAGTGCCTCACGCCCGTAAGCAGTCACGGCTTCGTGGGCCTCAATCCGCCCAAAGCGTGCGTTCTTGTAACCCAGGTAACCGAAGCAGGTCACCAGCAGCCACTTGTAGGCGGAGGTGTAGGCTTTATAGCGTTTACGGCGCGGGTCCCAAGCTGGCAGGGTCATCAATTGCCCTTTCAAGGCGATGCGTTTGGCCAGCAGCGGTTCAAGTGTCTGCGGGACCAGGCCTCGACCCGGGCGGGTGAGTGGTAGGCCAGTCACGGGGTCATGCTGCCCGGGGATGACCGTCTCGGGGCTGATGTTGAAGTGGGCCATTACGCTCGGATACATTGAAACGAAGTCGATCTCTGCCACATCCGCGTGCAGACCGATGGTAGGCTGGTAGACCAGTCCACCCATGTCGGAGCGGACCAGATCGAGGACGGTCTTGCGAGCCTCGGCCTGCTGCTTGTGCCAGGGCACCAGCACTCCTTGGCGAAAGGCAGTGGCAATCTGCATGGATGATATGCCAGTGCCAGGCGAGACGCGGGCTGTCGTCTGGACTGGCAGGCCGGTGATGCGGGCTAGTTCGAGAATGCCCTCCACGCCGTAGTCGTGGTACATGACGGCATTATAGATGTCGATATGCCAACGACCTGCCAGATGGATCTGGGCGCCGCGATAGACCACCTGGCCGTAGGCATAATAAGTGCGTTGCTTTTTATGGGTGATCAAGGCGGCGGGGTCGCGGTTAAGTGGCAGCGACAGGCCGGTCTGCTTGCAAA
>JBEKVG010000317.1:0-3945 GCA_049514195.1 Anaerolineales bacterium
CCTCATGGTTGGTGACCAGCCCGCCGGTGTTGATGCGCTGCACGGCACCCAGCGTCAAGGGATTGGCTTCCGCAGCCTTGATAGCAGCTTGCGGATCAGACAACGGTAGGAGCGGGGTGGAATTTGCCTGGGCACGGTAGCCTGCCGCGTGGACCTGAATATTTCCACCTAGTACCTTCACGGCGTTACCGTAAATTGCGTCGGTAAAGCCACTCACCAAACCGTCGTACCACATCATCAACGCCAATGTCATTGACATGGCAAGTACGATGATAAGCGTCCGGCGACGATGGCGCCAGATGTTGCGCCATGCCAATCGTAAATAAAGTAACATTCGAAGCACTCCTTAGTCCTGATCCCGTTCAAGTAAACTGAAGATCAAATTCCTTTATAATGGAGTCCGTTGACCAAAGACATTCTATCCGATAATCCTTAAGAAAATCACAAACCTTTGTCAAGAATTGGCATGCAGGAAGTCCAGCAGATATTTATGGAATATTTCCGGCTGGTCAAGGTTTGCGGCATGCCGGGCATGCGGGATGACAACCAGTTCAATGCCTTCATGCTTTGCCCAGAGCGGCATAGCCTTGCGGATATTGCCAGTGGCTTCCTTGTCGCCGATCATCAGCAGCAGCGGTTGAGTAATTTTGTATTCAGGTTCATAGCGCAGGCAGAGCGAGGCCCCCATCAGGATGTGCACATATTCTTCCTTGCTCAATAGCTGCATGGATTTGCGCAGCAGTGCCTGTGACTCGGTTGAGGTGGCAGTCACCGCCACGGACTGGTCGATAAGGGTCTTGTATGGATATAACTTGAAAATTGGGTCGGCCAGTTTTAGCCAGAATTTGTCGGAGGCGTTTAACTGCTTGAAATTCCATGTGCAATCCAGCATTACCAGCGCCCGGACGCGCTCCGGGTGGTGGAATACCACTTCCTGGTGCAGGTTGCCACCCATCGAATGACCAACCAGGATGGTCTGTTTCACTCCCAGTGTGTCCAGCAAGGCCAGCAGGTCGGCACGCGCCTCAATGAAATCGAAGGATGCCGGGCGGGAGAGACCGTGGCCGCGCATGTCCCAAGCCAGAACCCGGAAACCGGCCGCCTCGACAAGCGGCAATGTAGCATCCCATTCGTGATGGTCGATGGTCGCCCCGTGGGTGAAAACCACCAGCGGAGCATTGGCTTTACCGCAGGTCCAGTAATGGAGTGGGCAACCATTGCGGTAAAGCGTGTTTTCAATAAGTCCGGTCATTTCAGTTCCTTGCGTTTCCGGGCGGGTGCAGGCAACCACTCTTTCAGTAGATCAATATCCACCAACGGCAGGGAACCGGCTGGTGTACCGAGAATCCGTTCGAGGGCTTCAGAATAGGCGCCCACAATAGCTTCCAGGCGTGGCAACGCATCGGACGGCGGCGGATCTGTGAGCAATAATGCTGCCACATCGTCGGCTATGCCCTGAGCGACCCCCCAAATCATGTTCCCAATCTGATCAGGATACGTGGTCGTAAAGACGCCTTCGGCAATGCCCTGGCGGACGATCTGTGCCAGAACGGGGGCAATGCGTTGCATAGCTGCGGCTTGCTGCTTCTGGCGCACCAAGGCGTTGGAGTCTGTGTACCAGATACGCAGCAGGTTAAGCATAAGACTTTTCCGATCCGTCTTCCACCGACTGCCAGCTGCAAAGTAGCGCTGCAATTTTTGAATGGCGGGCAGGTCACTTGCCTGTGCAATTGGCTGGAGAACCCCTTCGGCATCGTCCAGCATTCGTTCCACCAATCCATCCAGCAAGGCCTGCTTGGATTTAAAATAGTGATAGAAAGCACCCTTGGAAATGGCAAGCTCATCCAGAATGTCCTGGATGGACATCTGCTCGTAGCCTGTGGTGTAGACCAACCGTTGGGCAGCCTCGAGAATCTCATTGTGCTTTACTGTGTATTCTTTTTCGATAACGACACGTGGCATAATTACCCTTTTGATAAACCGACCGTCGGTTTATTTATGGAGATAGTATACGCTGGAAAAAGGCGGGAGTCAATCCCACCGGGGTGCGGAATCAGGGGCTTGCAGAAAGCCGAGTGGTTATAATATCTCCATGTCCTTCCCCACCTTGCTGGAACGCTGGCGGACAGACCCGCTGATTGCTCCCAACTTCTCCACCTGGCGGACCAGCCCGAGGCGCCCGGCTGACCTGCGTCCATTTCCGCCTGACCTGCCAGTCACGTTGGCAGATGCACTCGCCGCGCAAGGCATCGTCTCGCTCTACAGTCATCAGGTCGAGGCCTGGGAAGCTGCCAGGCATGGCGAAAACGTTGTCCTCGCCACCGGGACCGCCAGCGGCAAGACGCTTGGCTACAACCTGCCGGTCCTGGCCGCCTGGCTCGAAGATCCGCAAACGCGTGCGCTCTATCTTTTTCCCACCAAGGCTCTCACACAAGATCAGTTATCCAGCCTTAATTCTTTTCAATCCACAATCAAAAACCTGAAACCAGCAATCTATGATGGTGATACGCCCCAATCCCGGCGGGCGGCCATACGGAAAAGTGCCGACATCGTTTTCACCAACCCGGATATGCTGCACACCGGCATCCTACCCCATCACACGAACTGGGCAGATTTTTTCCGCAATCTACGCTTTGTTGTCATTGACGAGATGCACACCTACCGGGGTGTATTCGGTTCGCATTTCGCCAATCTGATCCGGCGGCTGAAGCGGGTGGCAGCATTTTACGGGACCAGACCACAGTTCATCCTGACCTCTGCCACCATTGGCAACCCGCAGGAACTGGCCGAACGACTGATTGAGGCTCCCGTCATAATCCTTGAGCAGGACGGTTCTTCGCGCGGCGAGCGTCATTTTCTCATCTACAACCCACCCGTGGTGGATGAAGCCTTGGGACTGCGAAAAAGCTCCCTGTTGGAGGCGGTGCGCCTGTCGCAGGAATTGCTTGCACAGCGAATCCAGCAAGTCGTTTTTGCGCGTTCGCGACGGAATGTGGAGATCCTACTCAAATATTTGCAGGAAGGACCCCCACCAACCCCCCCCATTTCCTGGGGAAATGGGGGAGGCCGGGACGAAGTGCGGGGTTACCGAAGCGGGTATCTCCCCTCCCAGCGCCGCCTTATCGAAAAAGGTCTGCGGGATGGGACGGTCAGGGCCGTGGTTGCCACCAACGCTCTCGAACTGGGCATTGACATCGGCGGGTTAGGCGCAGCTGTTCTGGTCGGGTATCCGGGGACCATCGCAAGCACCTGGCAGCAGGCTGGCCGGGCCGGACGCGGCGACGACCCGGCTCTAGCAGTCCTGATAGCCTCCGCCAGCCCGCTCGACCAGTTCCTGGCTCACCATCCCGATTACTTTTTTGGACGCTCGCCCGAACAGGCCCTGATCAACCCGGATCACCTGATCATCCTGCTCAACCACCTGCGCTGTGCTATGTTCGAGCTGCCTTTCCAGAAGGGGGAGGGCTTTGGTTCCCTGCCGGCCGGGACGGTGCAGGAATACCTAGATTTTTTGGTCACAGGCCGGGAGGCACATCTCTCGCAGGATAAATATTTCTGGATGGCGGATTCCTATCCGGCCGCCGGCCTTTCCCTGCGCTCCGCCAGCCCTGAGAATATCGTCCTGCAGGTCGAAGACGGCGAAGCACCCTGGAGCCTGGGCGAGGTGGATATGGCCTCCGCCCCCTGGATGGTGCACCCACGGGCGGTCTACCTGCACGAGGGCCAGCAATACTTCGTCCAGGATCTGGATTTTGCTAAACAGACCGCCACGCTGATCCCGGTGGCGCTGGATTATTACACCGAGCCCCAGCGCCAGACAGAGGTAAATATCCTGACCAAGGCCGACCAGACGGATATCCCGGGCGGGCAAAAAGGCTGGGGCGAGCTGCAGGTCACCCTCCACGTGGTGGGGTTCAAAAAATTGCGTTGGTTCACACGCGAGAA
>JBEKVG010000318.1:0-3944 GCA_049514195.1 Anaerolineales bacterium
TGGTTCGAAGGGCGCTCGGAGCGTTGTACGCTGCTGGTCATGATCGATGATGCCACGGGGCAGTTGGGAGCCTTGTCTTTTGTGCCGGAGGAGAGTTTCTTCGGCTACTGCAACCTGCTGAGGCAGTATTTGGCAGCCCACGGCAGGCCTGCAGGGCTCTACACCGATAAACATGGCATTTTCCGGGTCAATATGCCCAATGCGGGGAGCGGAGACAACCTGACCCAGTTCGGACGGGCCATGCACAGCCTGGAGATCCCGATCCTGTGCGCCAACACACCCCAGGCGAAAGGACGGGTGGAGCGGGTCAACCAGACCCTGCAGGACCGCCTGGTCAGGGAGATGCGCTTGCTCGGCATCAACACAATGCAGCAGGGCAATGCTTACCTGCCCGAGTTCATCCTTGACTTCAACGCTCGCTTCGCAGTCCAGCCGCGCTCTTCCCTGGACGCTCATCGCCCCCTGCTGGCCCATCAAAATCTTGACCAGATCCTCACCTGGCAGGAGACCCGCTCCGTCTCCAAGAATCTCACCGCCCAATTCAAAAATGTGGTCTATCAGATCCAGACCGATCGTCCCGCCTATGCCCTGCACAACGCCCAGGTAATCATCTGCCAGGACACGATAGGAAAGGTCACCATCCTGTACAAAGACACCCCCCTCGACTTCACCATCTTCCACAAACAGACACGGCAGGCGGAAGTGGTCACTGCCAAGCAGCTCGATCACCTGATGCTTAACCAGAGTAAGGCCCACAAGCCCAGCGAGAACCATCCTTGGGCCTATGGGCCTCGCCACTTCATCCCAGCGAAGTAGGAATGTCCCCCGCGGGGGACATTCCTACTTCGCGCAAACAAGGGACATTCTAATTAAACCTTGACACTTCAACGGTCACTTCAACGGTCATGGGCCATGGGAAACATGATGATCAAATAATAATGTCAGACGACCACTCCCTTTATTGACAATTATTAATATGCATTGTTTTTTCGATCAGACCGACGTCCTCGCTGCCGAGGACGTCGGCTAGGGTATAATTTCGATAAAGTGTCAAGGTTCTTTATGAAAATACTATTTTGGTAAAAATATAGGAAAAAGGAATTATCTCAAAACTAAACGATGTTTAATATACTTGAAGTAAAATCGTCTCAACAATCTACATTTCCACTCATGGGCTATCCAGATATAAGCCAGATTATTTTTATATGTTATTGCCGGATGCCACCATCCAGCCAGTCGACAACCACCTGCACAACCACATTATTAATTTGAAGGCACAGAATGAATAGCTGAACCAGGATTGAATATGGAAAAACGCTTCATCCAGTTATGGAAATCAGGCAGATCGACCTTCAACATCCAAAACAATCCGGAATTGGAACGTTCCTGTGCCGGACGTCTTCTGAGGGCGTCGACGTTCATTGTCATAATTGTCTGTTTGGGCCTGTGGATTACTACTTTCATACTACTACTACAACATCATTTCTTCACGGAAAGACTTTCGGGAAACATACTAAACAACCTCACCTGTCTCACTTTCTTCGGCGGTTTGGTGATAGCCGTTTTCGTTGGTGCGCTGGCTGGCAATTTCCTGCGCCGGGCTTTCTGGAAATGGCTGATCCAAAGAAGAAAAAGGAATTGAAATGCCAACTAAATATATCTTTTTCACCGGCGGCGTAGTCAGTTCGGTAGGAAAGGGCGTGACAGCCGCTGCCACCGGCCTGCTGCTAAAATCACGTGGCTTCAAGGTTACCGTACAGAAACTAGATCCCTACATCAATGTGGATCCGGGTACGATGTCTCCTTACCAGCACGGTGAAGTCTATGTCCTTGACGATGGGGCCGAAACTGACCTGGACCTGGGTCACTATGAACGTTTCGTGGATATTCGTTTGGGTCGTTACAGTAATTTCACCACAGGACAGGTCTATGCGGAAGTCATCAGCAAAGAACGCCATGGTGATTACCTGGGTGGTACGATCCAGGTGATTCCACACATCACCAACGAGATTAAGCGCCGCATTGGCCTGGTCGGAAAAGAGACCGGGGCGGAGATTGTCATACTTGAGATTGGTGGCACGGTGGGCGACATCGAGTCCCAACCCTTTTTGGAAGCCCTGCGCCAACTGCGCAATGAGGTGGGACGTGAGAACACTTTTTTTGTCCATGTCACCTGGCTGCCTTTCATCGGAGCCACGCAGGAGCTTAAGACCAAACCAACCCAGCACTCAGTGGCTGCTCTGCGTTCCATCGGTATTTCCCCCAACATGATCATTGCCCGCTCAGATCATCCTGTGGAGAACGGAATTTGCGAAAAGATCGCCCTGTTCTGCGACGTCGACATGCGGGCTGTAGTACCGATGGTCACTGCAGATGTGCTTTATGAAGTACCGCTTCTTCTGGAACAAGCCAACGTAGGCAACTACATTATCGAACGGCTGGGACTCCAGACCCGTGAGACCCCCGACTGGTCTCCCTGGAAGCGGTTGGTGGAAGCTGTCCGCAGACCTAAACCAACTGTCAATATTGCCCTAGTCGGCAAGTATGTCGAATTAAAAGATGCCTATATGTCGGTGCGCGAGGCCGTAAATCATGCCGCCTTGTCATTGGGGATGGAAGCAGAGATCCATTGGGTGCACTCTGCCGACTTGGAAAAGAATAAAGGCTGGGAGGATGTCAAGGCCGCGGACGCAATTATCGTCCCCGGCGGATTTGGTTCGCGCGGTATCGAAGGTAAGATCCAGGCCGCCCGCTATGCCCGGGAAAATAAAGTCCCCTATCTGGGCCTATGCTTGGGGATGCAGGTAATGTGCGTGGAATTCGCCCGTAATGTTTTAGGATACGAGGATGCCAACTCAACCGAGTTTGACCGCAGCACGGAATACCCTATCATTGACCTGATGCTAGAGCAACGCGCCATCACGGATATGGGTGGAACCATGCGCCTCGGTTTGTATCCGTGCGTGCTTCAGCCTGGTACAAAAGCTGCTGCAGTGTATGAAGAAAAGGAAGTGGAGGAACGTCACCGACACCGCTGGGAGTTCAACAACGCCTTTCGGGAGGAATTCG
The DNA here is from genome assembly GCA_049514195.1 of Anaerolineales bacterium. Lineage (GTDB taxonomy): Bacteria > Chloroflexota > Anaerolineae > Anaerolineales > Villigracilaceae > UBA877. Next base: position 3,070 of record JBEKVG010000318.1, read on the forward strand.
AAAAAGCCGGTATGGTTTTTTCGGGTATCTCCCCCGATGGGATACTAGTAGAAATTGCCGAGCTCAAAGACCATCCCTATATGATCGGCAGCCAGTTCCACCCGGAATTCCTTTCCCGGCCGATGCGCCCCCATCCGCTGTTTGTGGGGTTGATCAGGGCAGCGAAAGAGAGGCAAGGAAAGGAACTAGGTACGAGTGATGAGCAATAAGAAAGAGGTGAAAAGTAAAAAGTGAGAAGGCGGAACGAGTACCCGGGCGCGATTACTATAATTACTAAATAAGAATGACGAAGTAGAAGTACCTGGAACGAGTATACCTTTCGCAATAACTGCGATATACTTGCGGTTTGGAATCCAACGGACATTGTCCCTTGTGGACTTTGTACGAACTCATAAAGGAGAAATCTATGGATACAACAATTGAATTGATCACCGGGCAGGAAATCCTCGATTCGCGCGGCAACCCAACCGTGGAAGTCGAAGTTGTCCTGGCCGACGGCTCATGGGGCCGGGCCGCCGTCCCCTCAGGGGCTTCCACCGGCATTCACGAAGCCCTCGAACTGCGCGATGGCGACAAGAAGCGCTACAACGGCAAGGGCGTGCTGAAAGCCGTCGCCGCCGTAAACGATATCATCGCCGATGAACTCTGCGGTTGGGATGCCACTGACCAGAAAGCCATTGATGCTGAGATGATCAGTCTGGATGGCACTCCCAATAAATCCAAATTCGGCGCCAACGCCATACTGGGCGTCTCGCTGGCCGTAGCAAAAGCCGCGGCGGCCTCGCTTGAACTACCGCTTTACCGCTATATCGGTGGCGTCTACGCTCACCTATTGCCCGTCCCGATGATGAACATCCTGAATGGCGGCACACACA
>JBEKVG010000319.1:0-3927 GCA_049514195.1 Anaerolineales bacterium
CGGCCGACAGGTTATACGTGTTTGTATTTCCGCCATTGAAAACATAGCCGGGGACGGTTGCCGGCCATAACGGCGCGCCCTCGGCAACCATCTGGGCATGGGTCTTCAAGGAACTAAAGATCATATACAGGAAAGGCACCAGGAAGATCGCCAGGCAGGCCGCGGCAAAGGCCGTCACGAAGGTGTAATTCATGTTCTTCCTGAAATTGGATTTACGAAGTCTGGCTGCAGCATTCATCGATGCACCTCTTTAACCTTTATCGCTGGCATAATAGACCCAGTAACGTGCTGTCGAGAACAGCAGGATCGTCACAATCAGGATTACGATGAACAGCAGCCAGGCCAGCGTTGAGCCGTAGGACATGTTCTGGTTCACCATGAATGTCTTGTATAGGTACAAGTTGTAGAACATTGTGAAGCCGGCGGGATAGCCTGTTCCTGCGTTGAGTACCAGGGGTACCAGGAAATACTGGAACAGGCCCACAATGTTTAATATCAGGTTATAGAAGATCACCGGTGAGATCATCGGGAAGGTCACATGCCAGAAGCTTGCCCAACTGCCCGCTCCATCCACTTTGGCGGCGTCGTAGAAGTCCGTCGGAACACCCTGCATGCCTGCCAGCATAGTCAACATGGCATTCCCAATCCCCCAAATGCCCATGATGACAAGCGATGGATAGACCCAGGTGGTGGAGTTCACCCAGCCGGGCAAGGAGCCTTTAGGGACTCCCAGGGCCCTCAGGGCCAGGTTGACCCATCCGCTGTCGCTGTTGAGCATGCCACTCCACAGGTAGACACTGGCAACAAACGGAATGATATAGGGCATATAGAACAACGATCGGAAGAAGTTTTGCCCCTTCAACCACTTGCTGTTCATCAGGAGTGCGATACCCAGTGGTAAGAAGATGCCAACCGGCAAGGCAATGATGCCAAATCGCAGGGTGATCCATAAGGCTCCCGGCGTGCTGTTGGGGCGTGCATTCCAGACCGCGTTATCTTTAAACAAGGTTACATAATTCGCCAGGCCCACCCACTTGGGAGTGGTCAGTACGCCCGTGGTGATCCTCATATCTATGAATGTGAATAATAAGGTTGCCAGCATGGGCAGGAGTGTGAAGCCCACGAAGCCAATGAACCATGGTAGCAGGAAGAGCATGCCATTGCGGTATTCGCGCCTGGCTATCGGCGACATTTTCTTGACATTCCCAAAGGATGGTAATTTGGGCAGGTGGGTTAGATTCTCCATCTGGTCCTCCTTGGTATAGAGAAGGCGGGCCGGCCCAAGGGTCAGCCCGCCTGTATTGCAGAATCTGTTACTTGTTGAAGATGGTCGTCAGGTCGGATTCCAGTGTGGCTTCTTCTTTAGCCAGGTCGACCTTTTGAGTAGTGATGAGGGAGCCAAAGGTCGCCAAGCGCGCCCAGGCTTCGTTGATGTTGGGCATGTACCCCTCAGCGCTCGGCACATCCGGATAGTTCAGGCCGGCGACGAGCACATCCCAGTTCGTGACGAACGGGAAGTTGGCTTTCTCGGAGGCGACCCATGGACCGCGCAGGCTGGCAACGCCCGGGATGGCGCCGTAAGCTGGCGGCGTCTTGGGAGTGCCGACAACCAGTTTCTGAATACCAGTGTCGATGAGGTACGCCAGAACGGTGAAAGCTTCCGCCGGGTGCTTGGTGCCCTTCCAGATGCGGAAGGTATCGGCGTCCACACGACCGGCCGGCTTGCCATCAAAGCTGATCGGCATGGCGGCTAAGTCGAACGTGCCTTTAGCCTTGATCAGATCGGCCAAGCAGCATAGCATCCAGGACGGGTTATCCATCATGGCAACCTTGCCGGAAGCGAAGACGTTGCCGTTATCGAAATCGGCGCCACCGGCGACAACCGTGTTCGGCATGTAGGGTGCAGCGCCAAAGGTGCCATCATAGATCCACTGCCAGGCCTTCTTCCAGTTATCCGGAATCTTGGCCGCATAGCTGCCCTTGGAACCACCGGGTACCAGAATGGCGCCGCCGTTGGACATATAAGCGCCCCAATAGGTCGGGTTAGGACTTTCCCAGCCGAATGTGAAACCGTATTGGACGATATTGGTCGCGTCAAAGCCAGTTTGGCCGGAGGACTTGCCATTCTTATCGATCGTGAGTAACTGGGCGACCTTGGTCAGGGTGTCCCAGTTCCAGTCAGCCATCGTGCCATCCGGCATCTTGTACTGGTCGCCATATTTGACGGGTGGTGTATTCACGCCGGCTTCCTTGAATAGGCCGGGGTTGTAGAAGATAGCGGAGGGGTAGACAGCGAAGGGGAACCCAACCGTGCCCTGGTCAGTCTGGTACGACTTAGCCAGAGCGGGATCGAATTTGCTGGTGTCGTAACCGGATGACTTAATGTAGGGGGCGAGGTCCAGCCACTGGCCGTAGAAGGCGTTCGAGCCAATCCAGCCGACTGGGCCGACGATGTCAGGACCAGCGCCAGCGGCGATTTCGGTCGAGATGGTATCGCGGGCGGAGGCATTCGGAATGATTTCGTCGACGAGGTAGATCGAATTCTGGCTCGCGTTGAAATCTTTCACTACGTCGTTTTCGATCGGGATTTGGGTAGGATCAGTGCCCGTGCCAACGCCGATGCTCCAGCGGATCAGAACTTTACCAGCCGGAGCGGCGGCAGTCGCAGGAGCGGCAGTCGCAGGAGCAGGGGCTGCAGTTGTTGCCGCTGCACCGCAGGCCGCCAAGACCATACTGGAGGCTACAAGCAGGGCCACAAGAAAGTACAGTTGCTTTTTCATTTATTTCTTCTCCTCAAATTATTTAATTTGGTTATATAGAAGGGTTGAATGTGAACAATATGGAACAGTTGGGTTATTTTGTCCTTTTTTCCGAACGAGTCACCTCCTTTCCAGATAAAATCATTATACCCCATACGTGTTAATTATATCTTAATCTTAGAAAGGTCAATAGGATTCATCTCATTCAACCTTTACAACCACAGGATTGGCGAATAATGACCTTTGTCGGCAGTACGGTCACGGAATCAGCCGGTCCGCCGTGCATCAACCTGAGAAGTTGCTGTCCGGCCACCCGTCCCACCTCTTCCGTTGGAGCATGGACGGTCGTCAAGGGTGGCACGAGCAGCGCTGCAAAACGCTGATCTGCGCGTGGCGAGATGGCGGGCTGCGACTAGAGGCACAAAATTGAGCGTCTGCATGACCTGTTGTATTCGTTTGGAAGTTTCCTCTGAGACTGAAGCGCTATGGTTAATATAACGGCTGACTGTTGCAACAGATACCCCCGCCTGTTTGGCAACATCTCGAATGGTGATGGTAGTAGACCTTTTGGTCATTGAATGAAGATCAGTCACATTCGAATGTACCCCACATTCCGCAGTTACGATTCGCGCGCCGCGGAATATGGGATAAACCGGTTACAGTAACCGGTTTCATTATTGCACCTCGGAAAGGAAAAGTCAAGTGGTTTTATCTTAAAATATTCCAATTTTGAGAATACAGGGGGTAGAACGTGTTGTAAAAATCAAAATTCTAACCGGAGATACCCAACGGGTACGATGTGAACAAAGATAAACGGTTTTCGGTATGATGAACAGAACTAGCTTTTCAGGAAGGAAAATCCTGTTTATCCCCGTTTACATCGTACCCGCCGCACCGAAGGGGCGGTGGGTATCTCTGGTAAAGTCGTATTTCAAGACGCTCTCTTAGAGACAAAATAGAAGTGTCATTGCGAGTAAATCCACAGCGCGCGGCGCTCTACATTCTGAAAGAAACTGTCATTGCGAGCGAGCGCACTTCAGCGAGCGAAGCAATCCCATGGCTATTTGGAGATTGCTTCCCTGGCCTGTCCGCCACCTGTGCCTGCGGCACGGTGCAGGCAGGACAGGCAGGCCGGGAAAGCACCGGCCTTCGCAATGACACAGGTTGA
>JBEKVG010000320.1:0-3903 GCA_049514195.1 Anaerolineales bacterium
GAGTCAGCGTTTCGCGAATGCCCCATGTTGTCCCTTCAGGGGCACTGGTGAGCGTGGTGAGCACACGAATTGCACTGGCGAAAAGTCCCAGGGAACCAATAAGCACCCAGAAAGTGAGAATTAAAGAGTTGTGCGCCAATGACTCCCAGACGGCCTGATGAGCGGGGAAGCCTGCCAACAACGGCATACCAGCTAGAGCCAGATTCGCTAGAACCAGACTCGATGTAGCGAAAGGCCAGACACGCACCATCCCCTTAGCATCCTTGAGGTTCAAACTCGGTGCTTGCTCCTTCAATATGGAAAGAGTCAAAGCCCAGAGGCATATGCACAGTGTCCGTGGAACCAGAAGGAGCAAGAAAACGTCCATTCCCGTTTGACTTCCCGGTTGTAAAGCCAATAAGCTGAAGCCGGTCTCCATAATAATTGCATAGCCCATGATACGCCCCAGGTGGCGTTGGAAAGCTGAAAGAAGTCCACCGGTAACTACCATTAAAGCGCCAGCTATGGATAGGATAACTGGTAGACTGGGCGCGTCACGCAACCATGTGTAACGATCTAGGAATCCGAGACCATAAAACATCGTAGCCGTGGGGAACATCCACAGAAGGAAGCCGACAAGATAGGGATGGACTTCCTCGGCTATCATAGAGATCCAGGTGTAAAAAGGGAAAATAGCAAGCAGGAAGGCGAATCCCAGACCAAGGAAGGTCGCTGCCTGCTGGGCAGGGGCCAGGTTGCCAGGGTTGGCGCCGATACCAGTGAGCAGCCAACCCGAGAAAAGGATAAATGGTACCGCCAAGGTCTCGAAAATGAGAAAACGGATAACACCTTTAGTAGGCTTTTGTTGGGGTGTCGTGAGTAAAGGAAGGGACAGGAGAACTGCCATCTCAATGAATAGAGCTCCATACAGGGATGGTTCCACTGCAAGGGCGGCAACCAGCAGGGAGGTGATGGCAAGCCCGAGCGGAACCAGACGCCGGGCTATCTGCAAGGAAGCTGCCGGGATAAACCAGAAGAAGGTAGAGCCATATATTAAAGCCAAGAATGAGCGATTAGAAGAGGTGAGCGTCAGATTGCGGCCTAAAATTGCAACAGAGGGGGCCAATTTGAACGTAAAGCCTCGAACGGTAAGGGCGTTTTCAATGGGGAGCAACCAGGCAGCTAATGCCAGAAATAACGTGAACAGACAGGCTATCAGGAGAATAACCTTCTGATCGCGTAAAAGGATGAGTAGGCCAGATAGGGCTAATGGGAGAAAAATCCACAGAAGGGGTGCGCTCATAAAGTTGTCTCCTGAGTGCCAGTCAGGAAGTAGGCTCCCGCGAGCGCCAGTCCGAGATTGATGGCGGCCAGCAATGCAGTAACAAGCGCTGAACTTTCCACTGCAGCGTATAGGATCTCAAAACCGGCAAGAACTGTCAAGAGGCCGATAATCACCTGGAAGGGATCTGATGTAATTCCCAAATGGAGCAGGCCAAGTCCAATCAGCAGCAGGCCACTCCAAGCAACAGGCAAACTCACTCCTAGCCAGGTAACCACACGTAAAGATAGCACAAAGGTGACAGCAAAAACCATACCGGCGGCGAATACCTGAAATAATCGGCCCTGCAGCCATGTACCTTCTGACTCTCCTTCCCGCTTGGTATTAAGTTGGGCGATTCCAAGTACTGCACATGCCATCCAGCCGGTGACGATTTTCGCAGCCGCCATAGAGGCTGGCCAATGGGTCTGGACCATCCAAAAAACACCCAAGTACTGAATGGCCAACAAACCGAGACTCCAGCGCCAGTCCCGGCTGAAGAGCAATCCTGTGGCGGTGAGCATGGCGAGTACGAGCATGAAATAGTTAAGGATAGACATGATTCTTAGTGACCGCGGGTGGAAAGGATGGAAAGGATCAGGACCAGTAGCAAGAAGGACCAGAGCAGGCCGCCTTCCCCCTCAAAGGCTGAAGTGATGGCTTCTATAATTTTGAGGAAAAAATTATAGAGCGCCGTCAATATGTGGTAAAGCCACTCAATCCGAAATATACGAGAACCTTGTGTGGATATATTGCCTGGCGGAATCCGTACCAAGACTCGCATTGCCAGAATAGTGAACCCAGTAGCTAGCAGGATGACAAGAATTGCCAGCCACCACAAGCCAACAATACTAGCTCCAACCCAGCCCCAGAAGCCAAGAAGAAAGGCAGTTGCCATCAAAATCAGGAGACCGGTCGGATAGATGACTTTACTCCATTCTTTTTGCGACTCGAGACTCGTCTCACCTGGTTGGAGGGCATAGCGGAGAAACCCAGCCATCAGAAGTGCCTGGGCAGGAAGAAACGGGATGACGAATAGCCATGAGACGGAATTGCCGGTCTTCCAGGCAGAGGAAGTAAGGGAAAATGGCAGGGTGGAAAATACCCAAAGCCCGAGGAATGGCATCCACAAGATACTTCGCCGGCGCGCCGAGAAAAGAAACAGCACTCCTCCACAAAAGATTAGGGCGATTCCCCAGCCTGCACTACCGGTCGGGTTCCCGCGCAGGCTTTCGGCGACAGCCAAGCAAGCGAAACCCAATATCAAGAACGGCCGGCCTAGGATTTCATCGGAAGCGTTCAACCACATCCACCCAGCGTACAGAGCGGCTATGGCAACGAGGATGAGCAGGTAAGGTGTCAGAGTAGATTTCAAGGTAGTCGCAGGGATGCGGGCCAGTAAAGCTAGACCGGAGGCGGCCGAGACTAACCGGAGGGCAGTGCCAAAGCCGCGCCGGACTATATTTTCCTGACGATAAGGGAGGTGCAGTGGAAATACTCCTAAACGCAATCCCGCCGCAATGAGCAGATAAATCCCAGTACTCTGAGGGGTGGAACGAAAGTCCAGTGGAGTCCCAGCAGCGATACTGACCAAATTCGCCCACAACAAAAAACCGGTCCCAACAATACGCACACTGAATGCAATAATGATTTCCTCGGTCTGACTTTTACCTTCCGCTGAGCGGAGCATCGTGAATAATTCAAATAAATCAATGGCTGACCACGCCAAGAGCAAAGTGAGTGGATTTTCAGCGGTAACCGCCAGAATGCCGAAAGCGGTCAGGGTGAGAGTCCCGGCCCAGGACACAGGTTTATTTTCGACTCGCACAACCGAGGTCCATATAACCGCCACGGCAAGTGATGCCAAGGCCAACGCATAGGGCCAGGATATTCCGTCTGCAAGCCAGGCAGGAACATACAAGAAAGCCGTTACCATTTGCCAGGATGGTAGTGTGACACTTTGTGGCAAATGAATCTGCCATAGAAACATACTGACAAACGCCAACATTGCGCCCCCGGCGGCAATCATCCAGGGATATTTATAATTGGGCCGGATCATGCGCACAGCAAGCAATGCCAACGCAGTCAGGAGCATCAAGATTACAGGCAGGAAGATAAGCATAATCCAGGGTATTGTATCAGAAACAATACGCGTTTCATGGTGTTGTAAAGTAAAATACAGGTTACTTTCAAGAAGGAGAATCCCTATGCCGCGGTATTTATTAATCGTTAATCCGACTTCCGGTCGAGGATTTGCAGGCCGATCGCTTTCCATAATTGAACAGGAAATGCAAAAGCATGGACTGGACTACAAACTTGTTCTGACCGAACGCCCCTGGCATGCGGCTGACCTGGCTGAGCAGGGAGCCAGAGAAGGATACGATGTCGTTATTGTTGCCAGTGGTGATGGAACTGCAAACGAAACCCTGAATGGTTTGATGCGTGCCAAAATGGCCGGTTTCGATAAGACTGCCATGGGGCAGATCGCGGTGGGTACCGGGAATGACTTTGCCTATGGTATGAACATTCCCAGCGGGATTGAAATTGGCTGCAAGATCCTGGCTGAAAATTATCGTCACCGGATGGACGTGGGCATTGTTAGG
>JBEKVG010000321.1:0-3877 GCA_049514195.1 Anaerolineales bacterium
GAATGGGATACTGTTGACAACCGTTACTGTAATATCAGCCGGCTGGGCGACTTTTTCCACGAATCGAGCAGGATTATGTCCAACACGCATAAAACTATCTCCGGGGTATGATTGCCAACGGGCGCTGCATCTGTTGGAGGCGGAGTGACAATTCCCAGCCCCATCCTCTGCCTTCGTTGTTTATAAATATCCGCTCCAGTCGCCGCAAAATGCGCACCAGCCGGACCTGAGGCCTGCAAATCCGTCCATGGACGAGTTCACGGTTCGTATCGAGGATATTGAAAACGCGTTTGCGCCCACCAGCTTTGTTCAGATTCGATCTGGCAACTTCCGATCCATATGGAGGTCTATTGCCTGGCAAATGACTGTAATCGTGGTTCTGGTGGACTACTAGTACATCCCGCGAAGCGTCTACCGCCATGCCAAAAACAGTGCGGGCATAGTAGACCATCCAATTGTCCCAGGCCGGGCGTCCGATGGTGAAGTCTGGCACTTCGGTGTAGAGATGGCGCGGGAAGACAAAATAATCGATACCCCAGGGTGAATAAAATTGACCGCGCTGACTCACCTCTGCGCGCAGACGGTATTCCCAATCACCGCTGAAATCGAACGGTTCGGTAAAATCGAGGTTCCATCGTTGGCCGACTAGCAGAAAATTCTTCTCCTGCCGGGAGGCCTGCCGCGCGGCTACTACCACATCTGACATCAAGATCATATCGGCGTTGGCATAGCATAAAACCGGACTATCACTATAGGCATGACCGATCTCCATCACCGACCGGACAATTGGGATGCCCTTTTCGTCACGCTCCACCTCCCGCACATTCTGGATGCCCATCTCCTCGGCTGTCTCTGGGATGCCCGGTTCGTCACCAATTAAAAGGACTTCGACGTCCTCCAACCGAGTCCAAGCCTGGAGAGCATTACGCTGGATGACAGCGATATGCGAATTGGAAAAAGGCTTGGGAACTGTAAAGATCGTCAGGAAAGCCATTTCGAGTGAATCGTTTATTTCGGTATGGGTAGCCCCATTTTCTGGGCCACTTGCTTCTCGATCCAGGGATAGGTGCGTTCGAGGCCCTCTTCGAGTGTCAGCCTAGGCTCCCATTTGAGTACCTCACGTAAGCGGGTATTATCGGAATTGCGGCCGCGCACGCCCATCGGTCCGGGAATGTGCTTAACCGTGATCTTGATTCCGGCTATATCAGCGACAATCGCGGCCAGTCGGTTTATGGTAACCATACGGTCAGAACCCAGGTTCAGTGGGAAGACGTAATCTGAACGCATCAGTCGGTAAATCCCTTCCAGACAATCATCAATGTAACAAAAGGAACGGGTTTGCTCACCATCGCCCCACATTTCGATCTCATGATTACCGGTTAATTTGGCAACCGCAACCTTTCGGCACATGGCCGCTGGGGCCTTTTCGCGACCGCCATCCCACGTACCGTAATCGCCGAAAATATTGTGAAACCGCACGATGCGTGTTTGAACACCATAATCTTCACGGTAGTGTGTGCATAAGCGTTCCATGACCAATTTTTCCCAGCCATAGGCATCCTGCGGCATGGCCGGGTAAGCATCTTCCTCTTTCAATGGGATAACATTGGTATTAGTCTGCTTATATTCGGGGTACACGCAGGCCGAGGAAGTATAGAAGTAACGCTGGACACCGTTGAGGCGGGACGCATCCAGAGTGTGTATGTTGATAAGCGAGTTGTTGTGCAGGATTTCGGAATGATGGGATGAGATGAAACCCATCCCGCCCATATCAGCAGCCAGACCGTAAACTTCCTCAACCCCACGCGTCGCTTGCAGGCAATTATCCCAGCGGCGTAGGTCGAGGATTTCGAATTCGTCAGCATCAGAGGGGCGATATTCCGGGTATTTTATATCAACGCCGCGCACCCAGTAGCCTTTTTCACGCAGGAAAGTGACGAGGTGGTGGCCAATGAAACCGCCTGCACCGGTAACTAAAACATGAGTTTGAGACATAGTTTACTCCTAAGAATTCAAGGTGTGACACCCAGTGGTGTTAATGCATATTTTTCCAGTCCATTGGCATGCCTGCCATTTGTTGGAATGTAGCTTCGTACTTGTTTCGACCATCCGGGCTCAGTACATACGCCAATGGTCGCTTATCCAAACTACGCCAAATTTTCTCCAAGTGCCATGGAAATGGACGCGGATATTCTGCGAAGAACGAATAGGCATAATTCCAAGCCAATTCTAATTGCTCCGGCGTCAAGCGTGCTGGAATGGAAGTGAGGGCTTGCGTAAGCACAGTGAAGTATTCATCCCAGGTATCGGCATCTAATGTAAAGCCTTTCCTTCGATAATGAGCTTTACCACTTACCAGAACCGGGATGCCCCGTGTTGCCATTTCCAGGCCGGCATGTGTCGTGTAGACCAGCGCGAGATCCGTGATTTCCATCAGGTCATATGTGTTGATCTTTTCTTCCGGCCCTATCATACGGATATGGGATGGCAGATCAGGTAAAACCTTACGGATCGTCTCGGCAAGGGATGGTCCCACTGTCCAGGTTTCGGCTGGATGAATCCTCACCACCAATTGAACCTCGGGCCGGTTTGCCAAAAACGGGACGACTCGCTCGACCCATTCGGTCATCGACCGGCTGAAGATCGTCCGTCCCAGCGTGGCCGAATCACCCAGCACATTGGTCGGCAAAAGTACGATAGGCCGGTCATCCAGACCAAGAACAGCTCGGGTTTTCGCACTGCCCTCTCGATCAGTCTTCTGCCAAAGATGAGCGAATTTTTCACCTGTAGAAAGCCCCTGCCTCGCCAAAAGGAATGATTCCAGCCAGGTACGCTGTTCTTTATCCAACTTACGGGTCCGGCGCGTCGCCCATAAAGCTTCAACCGCATTGAAATACATCACCTGCTGATTTTGAGCCAACCAGACGCGCTGGTCCTGTTCACCAAATTCATAGGTGACCGTTGGAATGTCCAAGATAAAAGCCGCATGATAAACAGCCCCGTATTCCTGGATCATCCCATTCGGGATAATGACAATATCCGGACGATATTTCCTGAAATAGGCAAAAGCTTTGCGGGCAGCTTCGAGGTTGCGCTCCTGGCGTAATCGGTAGATTGGTTCATCCCCGGTCACATCTTCGCGCTGGAGAGTATACTGCGTATCGCAGGTCGTGACTTGCTTCAGTTCCTTGATCAGCGCCGCAGGGACTTCATTAGCTGCTTCTAGGTCTAGGAAAGAGACCACTCTCAAAAGAGGTTGTGCATCTTTCAATACGTGACGGGCATATAAATCCTGGCGGCGGAGGTCAAAGCGGTCAATCGGTTTATCGTAATCACTATATGGAAGATATCCAAGGGTTACATCATACCCAAGTCCACGCAGGACGAGGCCGGTAACGACCGCGTGCCTGATCCAGGAATGCATCGAAGCAAAGATAAAGACTTTTTTTACGGGCGTTGCAGATTCCGCATATGGGGTGACTTGAGCTACCATCTCCGGAAGGCGCACTTTCAGAGCATCAAGATTGAACCGGCTGTGGATCTTATTACCACGATGATGCAGTAACCAGTACATCTCAGCCGTAAACGGTATTTCGCCCAGCATATTTTTAGCCATTGCTTTCGTTCTCATCTTGTCTCAATCTTCCATTCAAAACGCGGGCGGAGTGCACCTGGCCGTGGCTCTCTCCACTGCATCCCAGGTGCACCGGAAGTATCTACATTAAAGGCCAGGGCTTTCTCGTCCATGAAGTAACGATGGATGCGATAGGAGCTGGCATTGACGCCCAGAACATATCGCCCGTCATTCAGTAAATCTCTCGGGAATTCGCAACGGCTAATATAATGTCCGGCTGGACGGGAAACATATTTTTCGAAA
>JBEKVG010000322.1:0-3860 GCA_049514195.1 Anaerolineales bacterium
CCATGACCGCCTGGGACCTGATCATGGACCCGGTCATGGTGGCGAGCGGAAATTGGGGTCTGGGATACCCAGGGCGCCTACTTTGGCATTCCCTTGCAGAATTTCTGGGGTTGGTGGCTGACGGTTTTCACCACCTTTGCGCTGTACTTGTGGTTGTTTGGCAAGGAAGCCAGGCCCGCCATGGCCAGGTTCGACCGGCTGGCGCTGGGGAGTTATCTGGTGACCTGTCTTGGGATTGTAATTGCGGCGTTGATCAGTGAGGCGGGTGCGCTGGCGTTGATCGGCTTCTTTGCGATGATACCCTGGGGGATCGCGGGGTGGTTAAAAATATCATTACTTGCTGCTCCAACGATAAACAAGCCGACCCTATCGGGAGTGCGTTTAGGCGAGTTTCAGTCGGAGATCCCATTCCGACCAATAAATATATGCATGCGAGGCTTCCCTTGATCAGTTGATCAGTTCCGGGGAAGTTTTTTATGAGGCAATGCGGGCTAACAATGAGGAAATCCGCCTGGTGTATAATCAATTAATTGAGTCACCTTTGCAAGGAGAATTTTCATTCATGCCAACCGATATCCAAGAGCAAATCGAGCGCCGCCGCGAGCGGGCGCGTACTGAGATACTCAAGATTACCAACAAGGGCAGCCACCCCGTCTTCAGCCAGTTCGAGGTGAAATCGGTTAGCGGGAGCGCCTACCGGGTGGAAATTCGTTCGTTGGACGAAATGCAAAATTCCTGCACCTGCCCCGATTACAAAGCAAATTTAATCGGAACCTGTAAACACATCGAAGGTGTGCTGATTTCTTTGCGGAAAGAGTACGGCGTAAAGCTGGAACAACTTGCCAAAGTGCGCCCGCGCGGTTCACAGATTTACCTGCACTACGGCGTGGATGTAATCATACGTGTCACATTGCCCCTGCCAGAATCAGACACAGTAAAGGGATTGCTCAACCGTTACTTCGACTCCTCCGGTGTGTTGGCTGGTTCCGCGCTGCAAACCCTGCCGCCGCTATTGGCAGCCATTGCGTCCCTGCCCGCCCGCGAAAAGCCGCTGGTCAGCGTAACCGAAGCCGTACGCGAATACCTGGCCCTGCTGCAGGACCGCGAGGAAGTAGCACAGCAAAAGGAATGGTTCCTTGAAGAGGTCAAAAGTGGACGGCGCACCTTCGATGTGCTTTCCACCAAACTTTACCCCTACCAGGAACAGGGCGCCATGCACCTGGCCTTTGGCCGCCGTGCCATGCTGGCTGATGATATGGGGCTGGGCAAAACCGTCCAGGCCATCGCCGCCGCGGCACTGCTGAAAGAGATGCGTGATATCCAGCAATCGCTGATTGTCTGCCCGGCCTCTCTCAAGCATCAATGGGCGCGCGAAATCCGCCGCTTTACTTCCTTGCCGGTCACTGTTGTCGAAGGCGGTTTGTTGGAGCGCCGTAAACTCTACCAGGCCCCCAGTTTCTTCAAGATCATCAACTACGAACTTGTCCGTCACGATTTTGATGAGTTGCTCAAAATACGGCCTGAATTGATTATCCTCGACGAAGCCCAGCGCATCAAGAATTGGCGCGCCAAGACCGCCCAGATGGTCAAAGCCCTGCCCAGCCGCTATGCCTTCGTATTGACTGGCACGCCGCTCGAAAACCGCATCGACGAACTCTACAGCATCTTCCAGTTCCTTGACCCGCGCATTCTCGGCCCGCTCTGGTATTTCAACGACCGCTTCTACGAACTGGAAAAACGTGATAGCGGGACGTACAAGGTGCTCGGTTACAAGAACCTCGACCAACTGCGCGCTCTGATTGCTCCCTATATCCTCCGCCGCACCCGCGATGAAGTGCTCAAGGATTTACCGCCGCGCACCGATAACCACTATTTCGTCGAGATGACCGACCCGCAGTGGAAGGCCTATGACGAGTTCAAAGAAAAACTGGCAAAATTGATTTCCATTGCCCGACGCAGGCCACTCACGCCCAAAGAACGCGAACTCCTGCTGATGTACCTGGTCAAAATGCGCCTCATTTGCAACGCCCTGGCGCTGCATGATAAAGAAATCCCACTCCTGGAAAGCGAAAAGACCGGCCCAAAACTAGGCGAGTTGGGAGAAATTTTAGATGAAGAGATTGCCAGCAACGGTCATAAAGCCGTTGTCTTCAGCCAGTGGGCCAATATGCTCGCCCTCACCGAACCCATCATCCAACGCGTCGGCCTGGGTTACGTCAAGCTGACTGGCGATGTGCCCTCCAGCAAGCGTGGCGAACTCATCCAGAAGTTCTTTGACGAACCTGATTGCCGCGTCTTCCTCTCCACCGATGCCGGAGGCGTGGGTCTTAACCTGCAAGCCGCCAGCCTAGTCATCAACCTCGATCTGCCCTGGAACCCGGCCGTACTCGAACAGCGCATTGCCCGCGCCCATCGTCATGGCCAGCCGTTCTCGGTGCAGGTCATCAACCTGGTCGCCAAAGACACTATCGAAGAGCGCATGTTGGATACCCTGGCTGCCAAGAAAAACGTCTTTGCCAGCGTCTTTGGAGCTGACGAATCTCCCAGTGCAATCAAATTTGCAGATATGGGCCAGAGCTTGCTGCAAAAACTGGGTGATCTGCTTAAACCCTCTGCAGAGATTGAGCTGGACCTTGCACCTGCTCCCGTTTCGGAACCAATTGTGCCTCCCGCAGAGATTCCCGTTTCTCCTCCCACCCTTAAAGGTTTCACATCCTTGCTGCTCGATCGCCTGCACGGGCGGGTGCTGCTCGTTCGCAAGGCCCCGCCCATGCCAGGCTCCAGCGGTGAAGGCATCTTGGTGGTGGTTACTGGTGCACCCGCCGAACTGCGCCCGATGATTGAAAATATCATCACCGAACATTACCTCGACAACCCGCTGACCCTGCACTTGATGGACGCGGAGGGTTTCCGTGCCCTGGAGGCCTTTATCCCGGCCCTATCCGCGCTGTCCAACCCCGAAGATATTGCCTACCACACCTCAGCCTTATCCACTGCGTCGGTCAGCGATTCCAGCCTCATCGAAGCCCGTCGCAAACGCGCTGGGGAGGGATTGGCCTTTGCCGGGAAACGCCTGGCCTTGGCCGATGTGCTGCTCAAGGGTGGTTTCCCTGAAGAGATGACCCGTCCGTTGCGCGAGGCGCTTGGATGGGGGCTGAACTCATTGCTGGCCCTCTATACCGACTGTGACCCGGCTGCCGATCTGCCCTCCCCGCGGTATGTGCAAGCCGAACTGGTTGAAGAGAGCCGCCTGTCCGCAGGGTTGTCTCAGTGCCTTTCTCAGGTCCGGGATTTGACCGCACCACCCGAGGCCGGGGAGGTAGCGGTTCTGTTGTCTTCACAAACGGGGCAAACATTGCTCGAGTCAGTGAGAGAGTTGGTTTCTCTCGCACAAGAGCAAATCCTGAAAATCGGGGTGTAATGCCGTCTCGAATCCTCCTCGCCTCCGCCGGGCACGGCAAGACCGAGACGGTCATCCGGCGCATTCGCCAATTGCTGGCCGACGAACCGCTCGCGCCGGTGACGGTTATCGTGCCGAATATGCTTCAAGTTGCCGGGTTCCGCCAGCGGCTGGCGGCAGCCGGAGGCGCTTTGGGGGTCGAGGTCCACACCTTTCACACACTTTATGCTGAACTACTGGCACGCGCCGGGCAGTCTATACCCCTGCTAACCGACCCATTGCATATCCGTCTTCTGCGCGCCATCGTGGATAACCTATGCAAGAAGGGGGAAATCCGTCACTACGCCGCTTTGCGCGATAAACCCGGTTTCATTGCAGCCCTGCGCAACACCATCGAAGAGCTCAAGCGCGCTCGTATCTTTCCCGAAACCTTTGCGACTGCTGTCCAGGGAATCGGTCG
>JBEKVG010000323.1:0-3816 GCA_049514195.1 Anaerolineales bacterium
CCGCCTACAGCTAATAGGACACCTGTAACCGCTCTGCCGTACTTCGTCTCTGGCCATGCAGTTAACAACACAAATGCGCTTGAAATTACCAAAAGAAGGTTGCGCCCATTACAGGAATTTGGTAAATAGTCGGAATGTTTATAAGGATCATTGCAATAAACATCAATAAATATCATCGGAATCTCATAAGCCAAAGCCTTATCTAGATGGATACCGAAGAAGTTCATCGACGGCCTGGCTGGCAGCGAGTCCATCGCCCCAACGCATCTGGCAGAAGCCCTGCAGTACGGCCCAGGCTTTTAGCGATGTTATGTAATAGAAATCTTCTGAGCTAAACCTTCAACAATTCGTTTTGGATAGAACCTGATCTGAATTCTGGCTAATCACTCCTTTGCCAGCCGATTGGCAGTGAAATGATCGGTGACCAGGATGTTAATCCAATGACCGCGTAATGCACCCAAAATGGCGGCATATTTCCGCGAGCCGCCTGCCACGCCAATAGCACGACTCACTTTGCTCAACTGTTCCAAACTCATTGAAATAACACGCTTTTCCAATCCAGTTTTCACTAGATTCCCGTTTTGATCGAAAAAGCGATATAAAATATCGCCTACAGCCTTTTCATGACGCAATAGATCTAGTTCATTGGGGGCAAAAATATTACCGCTTTGCGCCAGCAAAGGCGATGGATCAATAGCACCAATCCCCACCAGCGCAGTTGTAACATGGTCGAACAACCTAATTGCCTGTTGAGCAACCTCGTCTGCCATCAAAATGTCGCGCGCTGCCTCAGTAGAGAGTATGCCTGTTATTGGTAAGTAAACTGCATCTCCATTGACCAATTGCGCCATGCGCGATGTCAGGCGGGTGGCATGCGCCTCGACAGCCGGGTTGCCAACTCCGCCCAGGATTTGGACAACCTTCACGCCGGTTTTGCGCGGTAGGGGGTGAAGGGCGTCTACCATGGCCAACAGGGTGGCGCTCCAGGAAGAAATCCCAATCACCTCGTTGGGGCGAATAGCCGATTCCAAATAATAGGCGGTCGATGCGCCCAAGTCCCTCTGAATCAGTTTTTCATTATCATCCAGGCTATCTACCACAATCGCATCGCGCAGGCCGAATTTCTTGACCAAGGTTTCTTCCAATTCTGTGTAAACCCCTTTAGGAAGGTTGACCGAAATACGGATAATTCCCTCTTCCTTTGAGCGGTTGAGCAGCCGCGAGACAGTTGTCTGAGAGAGGCCAAGCTGTTTGGCAATTTCCGACTGACGCATGTCCCATTCGTAATACATGCGTGCCATACGTGCAATTAATCGTAGTTCGTCAATTCGTGGCATATTCACATCCTTGAATAATTGACATTACTTGAATATTTATTCATTTTCTATTGATTTGTTCACTATCATTGTGTACTATTGTATAGAATGAATTTTATCATATATGGGAATAATTATTCAATGCTGACGACGGAAACATCTCATCATCTTACAAGTGAAACAATCAGGATGCTAGAGTACAAATCCATTCTGTACCGCAAAACCATCTTGCAAATAATTTATTCGGCAAAAGCTGGTCATACCGGCGGCAGCCTGTCCTGTGTAGATATTCTTAACGTTCTTTATAATCACGTCATGAACATAAGCCCGCAGAATTTTGCGCAAGTAAATCGTGATCATTATATACATAGTAAAGGACATTCTGTGGAAGCACTATATGCGGTGTTAGCCGACAAGGGCTTTTTTCCAGAAAAGGCACTGAATACTATCGAAAAATATGGCTCGGATTTTATCGGTCATCCAACCCGCAGCGTGCCCGGAATTGAGCAAAATACCGGCGCATTGGGACATGGACTCTCAGTCTCAGTGGGTATGGCTTTAGCAGCAAAAATGGATGGTCGTAAGGACCGGGTTTTTGCTATTCTGGGCGACGGCGAATTGACCGAAGGATCTAATTGGGAAGCTTCTGCCAGCGCGGCTAACTACCATCTTGACAACCTGGTCGTCATAGTTGATCGCAACACCCTGCAAATTAGTGGGCGTACCGAAGACGTGATGGCAATGGAGCCGTTGGAAGATAAATTCACCGCGTTTGGCTATGCTGTCCGCCATGTGGATGGTAATGATGTGATTGAATTGGCCGCCTTGTTTGAAAGCCTGCCTTTTGAACTGGGAAAGCCGAATCTGGTGCTGGCGCACACAGTCAAAGGTAAAGGCATCAGCTTTATGGAAGACAAATTGCAATGGCATCATCGCACCCCAACGGATGCGGAATACACTGCAGCGCTACAGGAACTCGAACAGGCTGAAAAAGCTCTAGAGAAAACGTATGGACGAGAATAACCTGCCAATCGGCAAAACCAACCTCGATGTTTTTGCCCAGACGTTGATGGATCTGGCAGCAAATGACCGCGACATCCTGGTCGTCACTAGCGATTCGCGTGGATCGGGCCGCGTAACACCCTTTGCTGAAAAATTTCCCAAACAGATTGTGGAGATGGGAATAGCCGAACAAAACATGGTGGGTGTTTCTGCCGGGCTGGCCTCGGCGGGCAAGAAGGTTTTCGTCGTTTCCCCGGCCTGTTTCCTCACCTCGCGTGCATTGGAACAAATTAAAAACGATGTTGCTTACTCTGATCATCCCGTTAAAATTATCGGTATCAGTGCAGGAGTGAGTTATGGCGCATTGGGTACCACTCACCATTCCCTGCACGATTTTGCTGCACTGCAAGCGATCTACAATATCGACATTGTCGCTCCCGCGGATAACTTTGAAACGATTCAGACCATCCGGGCAGCTGTAGATTATCCTCACCCCATCTACATCCGGTTTGGCAAGAAAGCCATGCCGAACCTGCACAAGCCAGAAACCCGTTTCGAGATTGGCAAAGCCATTCAACTCACCCCGTGGCGTGAAAAATATGATGTCGCGTTTATTGCCACAGGTGAAACAGTTGCTCCGGCCTTTTTGGCCAGCCAGAGCCTGGCAGAACAGGGCGTTACGTGCTGTGTTTTGAGTTTGCACAGTATCCGTCCCTTTGACGAGGAAGCGGTGGAGCAAGCTGCAGCACGATCCAGGTTGGTGATAACTGTTGAGGAGCACAGTGTCAACGGCGGTTTGGGCAGCCGTGTGGCCTCTTTCCTGATGCAAGCCAGTATCTTTTGCTTGTTCCGAATTGTCGGTATACCTGACGAACATACCATCACCGGCAGCCAGGCTGAAATCTTCAATCATTATGGTATTTCACCGCAGGCTCTGTCAAAAACTGCCTTGCAGCTCTTGGAAAAGGAAACAATATGATTAATGCCTCTGGACTGTTTCTCGCCATAGACCAGAGCACCTCAGCCACAAAGGCCATGCTTTTCACCCCCGATGGTCGCCTTCTGGACCAGGAATCACTCTCTCACCACCAGATTTACCCGCGCGCTGGTTGGGTGGAACATGACGCTGAGGAGATTTTCAACAATACGTTGAAAGCGTCTTCCGCCTTATTGCAGCGTCATTCCGACCAGTGGAACCACCTGCTAGCGCTCAGCATCACCAATCAGCGAGAGACCTTTGTTCTATTTGATCGCGAAACCGGCCAGCCGTTATATAACGCCATCGTCTGGCAATGTCGCCGAGGTGATGATATTTGCAAACATCTGGTGGATGCTGGCAAGGAGAACATCGTCCATGAACTGACTGGGCTAAGAATCGACACCTACTTTCCGGCCAGTAAATTGTGCTGGCTGCTGGATGCCCGACCCGATTTATGCGCCTGCCTGAAGAATGGTTCGGCTTTATTTGGCACGATTGAGACATACCTTATCTATCGTC
>JBEKVG010000324.1:0-3793 GCA_049514195.1 Anaerolineales bacterium
CATCGGGAGGGCCATTCTGCATGACCCGGATATAATGCTTTTTGATGAACCTCACACCGGTCTTGATCAGGATGCATGTGATATGCTCGATGGCCTCCTGCAGAACGTGGCGGGACGAGGCCGAACCGTAATCATCACTTCTCATGATTTGGCGCGCGTAGAGAACCTGGCGACCCGTTTCGATGTTCTTTCACGCGGCGTGATAGCAGCCTCGAGCAGGCGAGATGATTTAGGTAAGAATAACCTGCTGGATTTCTACCGGCAGTCTCTGGCGAGCTAACTATGCAGAGAATGCCAACCTTTATGAAGCCCCCAGCCACTTACATGAAAGCCATTGGTGCAATTACATGGAAGGATCTGGCTGCTGAATTGCGTTCACGGGAATTGCTCTCGGCCATGCTTGTCTTTGCCCTGCTTGTCATCCTTATCTTTAATTTCGCAATTGAGTTACAGCCCAATCTACGATCAACAATAACGCCTGGTATACTGTGGGTGACCTTCGCATTTGCGGGAACGCTTGGGTTGAACCGCTCAATGGCCGTTGAAAAAGACCGTGGTTGTCTGGACGGTCTTCTGCTTGCGCCGGTGGACCGCTCGGCGATTTACTTTGGTAAAGCTTTGAGCAATCTGGTTTTCATGCTTATTGTCGCGATGGTCGTTTTACCGATTTATGGCGTGCTTTATAATATTAACGTATTTGAGCCGGGTTTGCTCCTGGTCATTTTCCTAGGATCGACCGGTTATGTTGCTGTCGGGACTTTGCTCTCCAGCATGGCAGTCCAGACTCGCACACGGGAGGTTCTTTTGCCAGTTCTGCTTTTCCCGGTCATTGTTCCGGTCCTGCTGGCGGCTGTGAAGGCCAGTGGTGGATTTCTGCAAAATCTCCCAATGAATGAGATATGGCCGTGGTTGAATATCTTGATCGCCTATGACGTGATCTTCACGGCGGTCGCATATATGGTCTTTGATTATGTTGTAGAAGAATAGTGGGAGCTTGAATGATGAAATGCTCCTGTATATGATATTCTTAATTCTCTCTTTTATTATAAAGATCAGGAGTGTTTATGAAACATCAACCGAAAGCCTTGACTTTCTTGACCATCCTATCCGCCGCCCTATTTCTCGGTGCGCTCGGCATGGTCTTTATTTATGCACCGCTGGAAGCAGTGATGAACTATGTTCAGAAGATATTTTACTTCCACATTTCAAATGCCTGGGTTGGGATGCTTGGTTTCATTGTCTCGGCTATTACCGGGGTCATCTATCTGGTTACCAAAGACCCGAAATGGGATATTTTTGAGCTGGCTGCAGTGGAAATTAGTCTGGTCTTTTTCCTTATTGCGATTGTAACTGGTTCCATCTGGGCGAAACCTTCCTGGGGGACATTTTGGACATGGGATGCCCGTCTCACAACGGCTGCCATCCTGGAGATGATCTACCTGGCCTATCTTTTGCTCCGCCAAGGTATCGAGGATCCGGAGAGGCGCGCCCGTTTCAGCGCAGTCTATACTTTGATAGGAGCGGTAAGCGTGCCGGTCTCGTTCCTGTCCATCCGGATATGGCAAACCATTCACCCAGCAGTCATCGGGGTTGGAAGTTCCGATGCACAAGGTAGTTTTGGCATGACACCACCAATGCTCACGACGATGTTCTTCTGCTTGACGACATTCTCAATCATCTTTATCACTCTATTCTGGTACCGAGTCCGGCTGGGTCGGTTAGCCGAGCAGGTTGATCAGCTCAGATTAAAAACAATGCAATAGAGGCGAACAATGATAGATTATGCAATTTCGATCAAATACATGATTGCTGGGTACGCCGCTATTTTCATCATTTTGGCGATATATCTCGTGAGTCTTTTCCTCCGTTGGCAAAGGCTTAAACGTGATTTACATATGCTTGAGAGTCTCGAAAAGCAAGAGTAGCATCCCAAAACAATATTTCATTGGTATCCACAATCAGAGTGTAGCAATTCCCGGTTAATGGGAATTGCTGGGATATGGGGTCAGATATGGAAGAAGTCCACCAATGTAGTTATAAATGGCAGACACAAATCATCCATTATTAGCTATAATAGTGAAAGGGATTTTTTTCTAAAGAGATGAGGATTAGATACCGGGCCGGATGGGCAATTGCATCTCTTGTGCTCCTCCTAACATCCTTAGTTTTTTCAGGAGTTAGAGGCGTATCTGCCGCGGGGGACCAACCTCCAGGCCCAGATCGTTTCGCTGTTATCGTGCAGAAATATACCTCTTACGAGTGGTGGTTGACTAATAGGTCGGATAACGCAGTGATTTGCTCCATTGATGTTGACCATGAGGGTGTGCCTACCAGTGGGGAGATTCTGGATGCCTGTGGCCAGGATGTACATGATGAATGGATTACCTCCGGCCCTTGTACGTCTTCAAAAAAATGTGGAGGATACTATTTGCAATTAATCAAGTCTGAACCGGCTCAACGAAAAGTCGGAGTGCAACAGCCGCCTCCGGTAGTCTGGGTGACATTGGATGGTTGTGTTCCGTACAAGTCGACTTTCCGCTGTGATTCTTTGCCCACTCTTGTATTAACTGGCGAGGAACCGTTGAAAGGGGAACACATCACCGGTTTGGCAGGGGATGTAGATGGCACACCCTTCACCTGCGATGCAATCTGTCAGGTGGATCTGGCACCGACAGATAATAATGGGTCGAATCTGGATTTCTGGGCCTCCTCAAGTTATGGCGATAGCAGTGAAGAATTCCAGGCGCGTGTGCGGGTTACCAAATCCGACGATCCATCTGACCAGGCCTGGTATACGGATGTGTTGAGTACACAATGGCATGGAGATGTACTGGCAGGTTGTTCACAGATCTGGGACATTTTCCCTCCTGTTGGCGGCACACCGGACTGGCTTTCGACACCACAAAGACCTGAAGATCTGGCTACGAAAGTCTCATACGAATATTTGTCCGCTAACTTGATAAAAAAGGGCGTTGTGGATACCTCTACCTGTGAAAATGGAGGCCTGTTTGCGAACGGCCTTGCCAATACATGCGGGCTTGAGATGGCACGTCCGGCTGTCAATGATTGGCAGAATCGTTTTGATGAACTCATTTTTACGGCTGCACAACAGACTGGAGTTTCAGCCAAATTGCTTAAAAATATATTCGCACGCGAGAGCCAATTCTGGCCGGGTGCTGCGCCTGACCACCTGGAGGCTGGGCTGGGACAGATGACCGAGGGAGGCGCCGATGCTGTATTAACTTGGAATCCATCGTTCTACGAGCAATTCTGCCCATCAGTTTTGGATGAGGCGGAGTGTAAATCCAAGATCTACCCAAGACCCGAAGAAGGATGGGAGGGAATTGGATTGGACGATGCTGAGCGTTCATTGTTGCGGGGAGCGCTTGTCAAAAGCGTGGATGCAGTGTGCCCGGATTGTTCCTTGGGGATTGATTTAAAGAAAACCGATTTCAGTGTAAGCGTCTTTGCTCAGACGCTGATTGCCAGTTGCAAGCAGACCGGCATGGTTGTAGATATCAATTACGGTAATGCTCAGGGGAAAGCGGCCAGCTACGAGGACCTCTGGCGGTTTACTTTAGTGAATTATAATGCTGGGCCTGGCTGCCTGGGTCTGGCGGTTGACGCGACGAGCAGGATGGGTGAGCCATTGGACTGGGAACACTTGTCTTCCCATCTCACTCCTGCATGCCAGGGGGCGCTGAATTATGTAAATGATTTAAGTGGATCAGCCCAATCCTCGACTCTATCCGCAACCTCAACTGAAACTCCAACTGAAGCTCCAACTCCATAA
>JBEKVG010000325.1:0-3780 GCA_049514195.1 Anaerolineales bacterium
TCCCACTGGGCCCGCACGGCCTATCAATATATTCTCCACAAACAAGGCGGACTGCTTGAAGAGGGCTACGGTGTTTTCTATGCAAAAGGTCTGGTCGAATCCTGGCCGCTTGTCCACGCATCTTTCGGCGAATTGCCTTTCCTGCTGATCGCATTGGGCACAGCCATCTGGGGAGCTTGGCGCGGACCTCAGCGTCTGCTACATGCCCTAATCCTTGCCTGGTTTATTCCGATCAGTGTGACCGTATTCTTCCTGACCCACTTCAAGTTCCAATACTGGCTGCCGGTCGCACTGCCGCTTTTTTCCAGCCTGGTGCTCCTCTTGCCCGAAAAGTGGCACACGAACGGGAACGCTCGCCTGGCACGCATCGCCCAAGTGGTACTTCTCCTGGGACTTTTCGCTCAATTCGTCCTGTATATCCGCGCAGATGTTCATACACTCACCTCTCGCATGCATCGGGCGGATAACAGTACCAGCATCCAGTTTTACGATAAGGTTCTATCGGTGCTCAAACCACTCCCGGACGCCAAGTTGCACGTTTATTACGATTATCGCATGTATGTGCCGGGAAAGCCTGGCTGGGTGACCGAGACCAACTTCGATCTGCTTGAATACGGTTATATCCAAAAGAATCATTTCGACGTGCTATTGCTGCTGGAGCAACGCATCCTCGACTACTTGAACCCAAATGCAGTTGGTATTAACCAGGCCTTGTTTGCACGCAACCAACAGTTTTACCGCGACGCAGACAACGCAACCATCCAAGGCTTCCACCTCGTCTATCGTGATTCATTTGGTCTGATCTACGTGCGGGATGCTCTGTACCAGCAATATTATTCCAAATAGACCTTGTTTTGGGTAAAAATTGGGTGTGTAAACCGCCTTTCATGGCAGGAAGCCTTCCAACTGTCCCTGCGGATCAATGACAGATTGAAGCTCCGCATATGGCACAACAACCTCCTGCGGTCCGGCTGCATAGGCAGCTACCTGGTTTTCGTCAAAGGTGATTAGTAGGCCGTCCGGTGTGACATTCCAATTCCCATAGTTTTCCGGGAGTGGTTGGGCACCCTTGGAAAATGATTCAAAGCTGATATTGCGCGTTTTCAATTGTGCAATACAGAAATTGGATATCTTCTCGAGATAATCGGAGTCGGTTAGAAAAAGTTGAGCCAACCGTACGTCTGTACCTGCCTCCAGGTCATAGGTGATTGTCCGCATGTGTGTACTAGGGTGGGCCGTACCCTGAATGTAGATCGTGATCTGGAATTTTAAGCTGATCAGATTGCCGGGAGGCGAAAGCAACTTGTACTGCTGATCATACGAACTACCGGCCAAACCAGGCACAGGTTGGACTTGCATTGCATTATCTTTGAATTTCGAGAACTCTTCTTGCGTAAGCGCTGCCATTTCACTATTGAAATTCGTCACGCGTGTGTCATCACTCCCCTGTAAGAAGGGGGTTTGGGCTTTGATAGTGTAGGCGTGTGGGGATGCCACGGTCTCGTTGGTCGGGTTTGAAACCATATTGACTATTTTGTAAAGTGGCATCGGGGTGAAGGTTGGGGTCAATGCTACCGTTGCAGGAACTTGAGGCGTGTTGGTGGCTTGTTGCGGAGTCGCTGTCCCTCCGCATGCCAATATAGCTGCCAGGAGGCTACCCAATGCGAACCCGATAATTATTCTTCTTGTGCCAGATTTCATTCTTTATTAATTCCTTTCAACCAGACCGCCTCTGGATCTTCCCATCCAGCCTTTCCAGACGGTGTGTCAATTCTTCCATCCAATGATTGTATATGTAGCGTGGAATGTCGAGCGTGCTGACCAATTCCACCGCACTTTGCGTCCATCTCATCGCTTCCATGTATTCGCGCCGTTGGTGTTCGTAATACTTCGCTAGTTCCACATGAGCATAGATATGACCCCGCGCCGCCGCACGTTCCCACAGGCCGACGGCGGTCTCCAGGTCACCACGCCGCTTCTGCAGGTGCGAAAGGCGTTGAATCGCCAGCCAGAAATCTGCCTCAGGCAGTTCCATTTCCAGGCCGCGTTTGAAGAGCCGCGCCGCCATATCCCACTGGCCCTGTTCCTCATACAACTTCGCCAGTGCCACCACGTCCAGACCGTGTTCGACCATCTCACCGAATGGATCCGCCATGATCTCTGTCACATACGAGAGCAGAGCCGCCATCGCCACAACATCCATGGCATTATGGTAGAACACGCCTTTGAGAGGTCGGGCATCTCCGCTACTTAGATAATCAAAGTAAAGATAGGGAATTTCAAAACCAGGCACCTCTTCGCTTGTGCGCGGCGCAGCCAATACATTCTCTTCGAGATACTTCAAGGCACGGCTGGGCAGGCGGTCACGCCAAAGGCGCCGGGCCAGAGGCAGAAGGTCCAAATGGGCGAAATCAGCAAAGGGACAGGGAATTCCATGCAACGAGTAGCGTGTCATGAGCAGAGGTGCATCAAACGCCTTGCCATTGAATGTCACCAGCGCCTGCAAGGGAGCAAGGAATGTTGCCAGGCCTTTGAGCATCGCCGGTTCTTCAGCCGGATCACGCATGAAGAATTGCTCCAAGCGGAAATCATCATCTTGGAACCGCCCCACACCAACCAGGAAGGCATACGTGCCTGTGCCTCCCGCCAGTCCGCTCGTCTCGGTATCTAGGAAGGCATAGGATTCGAGCGGCAGGTCGAGGAAACGCGGCTCATGTGCCCAATCCGCCAGCACACCAGATGGGACCTCCGGTCGAATGGAAACTTGCCCGTGACGATATTCCTCTCCGAAGGTTTGTTCAGCGACAAACGTTTCTCCGGCGGAGGTCGGTCGATATGTTCCTTTTACCACCTTGTCGATGTCATACTGGTGGGTTGGCCCAGCCTTGAGGAGTTCTGCTGCGCCAACTTTAACGCCCAGGGATTTCAGCTTGTCGGAAAGGGATGGCATGCCACAATTGTAATGCAAGCTTGAAGATATGATGCTAGAATCATAGAGCTATTATTGTGATAATTGCTAATCGCAAATTGTTTACCGACTAATGAGGATATTTTCTATGGCGCTCTCCCTTTCCGGTAATTGGCGCTATTCCACCGAAGATCAGTCTGACTTTGCCAGGCCTGCCTTCGATGACTCCGCCTGGCGAACCATGCACATCCCGCAGAACTGGTTCCTGGGCGGCCTTGACCATCACGGCGTTGTCTGGTATCGCCGTGAATTCATTTATGAACCAGTGGAAGGATTCACTCGTCTGCATTTCGACAGTGTGGATTATTTTGCCGATGTATACCTGAATGGCAAATTCCTCGGGCACCACACCGGCTATTTTGAGCCCTTTACCTATGACGTAACAAACGTGCTCCAACCCGGAAAAAACAGCCTGGCAGTGCGTGTGGACAGTCCCTATGAGCAACCCGGATTGAATGGATGGCATATCCGTAAAAGACTCGTCAAGGGTGTACTCAATCACCATGATTGTCGTCCTGGAGGGGGGTGGAATCCTGAAGGCCAATCCTATAATACAGGCGGCATTTGGAACAATGTCTATTTGGAAGAGCATTCTGGGGTGACAATTGACGAGGTAATGCTCAATGCTGAATTGGATCCCAAAGATCCTATCCTGCGTGTCAAAATTAAGGTAACTAACCGCTCCGAGGAACAGAAAGCTGGCCTTGAGATACGCTGTGCTCCGGAAAACTTCACAGGGCTTGTGTATGCCTCGAAATCAGCTATTGAACTACCAGCCGGCGAGAGCTTCCATACAGTTCATTTGCCGGTCC
>JBEKVG010000326.1:0-3775 GCA_049514195.1 Anaerolineales bacterium
CAGTTAGCGAGAATGCTTTGCAGACTTGCTTGGTTCCTGAGCAACTAAATCTCTCGCCGGATGAGGCGATAGATGAAGATGACGATGATTGCGCCCACCAACGCCACGATAATACTAATGATGGTGATGCCGCTCATCAGGTTCTTATGTAAAATCAGGCCTGTAAGCCACCCCCCCAAAAAGCCGCCTATTATGCCCAGGATCAGGTCAATCAAGATGTTAGTCTTGGTTTTCATGATCAAGTGAGCCAAAAATCCTGCTATCAGACCTACCACAAGAGTTGCAAATATACCCATGATTCATTCTCCTTTTCTTTTTGTGCCATACCTGAGAATTGGCACAGATTTAGACTTTCCTTCACTCCGGTTCCCTGACCTCAGGCCAACTCAGGGAGAAACTTGCGCTTACATTATAATATCTTTTCCAATGGTTGCAGGACAAAAAAACATGACTGTCCTTGTCGGTGCCTATCGCTTAAAGGAAAATTTACAAAGGTCGCCTCAGCTGGTGGTGGCTGGATTCGATACTGCTAGCTTACTACTCAAGAACTAACTGCAGTGGCCAGTTGCGTAGAGGGGAAAGAAAGGATATACTGGAAACGGAATTGTTATCCTTTATATTGAGAGGAGACTATCTAGGTATGGAGGGATTTAACCTACCTTACCAACCGATCCCCCAGAAGCTGTATACAAACGCGGATCTATTTCAAGGTTTTGATCCAAATCAACCGGCATCTTGGGTGAAGACGGTGGACTTCAAAATCTATCGACATTTCGTCATGGAAGGCCGAACTACACCAGCCAACCCATACATGGGGATGATGCAGGCTTTGCACGACAACGCCATTTCTCAGGCGACTACAGCGTTCATTGAAGGTCAAAGAGTGGTCGCCATCATAGGCGACCACTCGCTGGCGCGCGACTCTGCCTCCTATCGGAATGCAGCTATCTTAGCTCGCCATCTTAGCCGTCGCGGCTATTTGATTTGCACTGGCGGAGGGCCCGGCGCTATGGAAGCCGGTCACCTGGGCGCTGCCTTAGCTGGCAGCCAAGATGCAGCTCTAGATCACGCTCTTGACCGGCTAAAAACACAACCGGTGGTACCTGCCCTCGCAAGAATTGTTGACTATAAAGGTGGAATTGATTTTACGTTGGTGGCTAAAGCTGACGCTTGGTTTAAGCCAGCGTTTGAGCTTGCCCAATCGATCCACCCGGCCGGTGAGAGTTTGGCGATTCCGACATGGCACTATGGTCACGAACCCTTTACCCCTTTCGCTACTCACATCGCCAAGTATTTCCAGAATAGCATTCGGGAAGATGGTCTGGTGGCTATTGCCAAGCAAGGTATCGTCTGTATCGAAGGCAAAGCCGGCACGATCCAAGAGATTTTTCAGGACAGTGTCCATAATTACTATCAAACATTTGGACCTTTTAGTCCGATGATCCTCTTTGGAGTAGACTACTGGACAAGGACATACCCCGTAGCTAGTGTTCTTCAGAAGTTATTCGAGGCTCAATTTGCGGATTGTATTTTAGTAACGGACAATGTCGAGGCTGCAGCCAAGTTCATTGAGCAGTTCTCCCCGCCAACACTCTGAGAAATGATTTCACTTAACTGCTTCACTTCGTTGTATCCGGCTCGCCACAGGTAAGAAATAGAGATTGAACCCGAATTTACAATTGATTGTGAACGAGCCGAGACAATTATTCCTTATAGGAGATATGTCTGATACTTACGAGATATAATAAAAAGGCAAGTTCCGGAGAATTTTTATGAACACCCTCCCTAATCCTTCTTCCAACCCAGCACCAAAGACTGAGCAACAGGCCACTCAGGCAACCCTGGCGTCTTATTGGAGTCTCGCTGACGAGCAACTCCTCTCCACTTTGCATGCCACCCGTGATGGTCTCCAACCTGCAGAAGCAGAGCAACGTCTGAAACAGTATGGGATGAACACAATTAGAACCCAGCAGCAAGTAACCGCGTTGCGCCTGTTCCTTAGGCAGTTTAAAAGTCCACTCGTTCTCATCCTCATCGTAGCCGCAATTATCTCTGGCTTCATGGGAGAATGGGTGGATGCCTGTATTGTGCTTGCCATTGTGCTTGGAAGTACGATCCTTAGCTTTGTGCAAGAATATACAGCTACCAACGCCGTCGAGAAATTACGGTCACAAATTACGATCAAGTCTAATGTGCTGCGTGGTGGCCAGGCGCAAATGCTACCCTCTGAACAGGTGGTTCCAGGCGATGTGGTGCTGCTCTCTGCCGGCAGTCTAATCCCCGCTGATGGTGTTGTGTTGGCGGCAGAAGACTTTTTTGTCAATCAGGCCGTGCTTACCGGCGAAACCTTTCCGGTAGAAAAGCAGCCGGGAATATCTCCCGCCAATGCCAGCCTGGCAGAACGGACTAACTGCGTTTTCATGGGTACCAGTGTAGGCAGTGGAACGGCCCAGGTGCTGATTGTGCAGACGGGTCTGGATACGCAATTTGGCCAGGTGGCGGAGCATCTGCGTCTGCGCGCGCCGGAGACCGAGTTTGAACGTGGCATCCGTCAATTCGGCAACATGCTCACGCAAGTGATGTTGGTGATAGTAGTTATCGTCTTGGGGGTCAACATCTTCCTCAAAAAACCGATATTAGATTCACTTCTCTTTTCGTTGGCGTTGGCAGTGGGTCTAACACCTGAACTCTTGCCTGCAATTATCAGTATCACACTTTCCTATGGTGCGCAGCAGATGGCCAAGCGCGGCGTAATCGTGCGCCGCCTGAACTCAATTGAGAACTTTGGCAGTATGGACGTTCTATGTACCGACAAGACTGGCACTCTTACCGAAGGCGTTGTCCATCTTGACGGTGCATTCGATACGCAGGGACAATCCTCTGAGGCTGTACTGCGTTATGCGTATCTCAATGCATACAATCAAACCGGGCTGGACAACCCATTGGATGGAGCGGTTCAGACTGCTGCACAGAAGGCGGGGATTAATATCAGTAATGAGCAAAAGGTGGATGAAATCCCTTACGACTTCGTGCGCAAGCGCCTGAGTGTGATCACTGCCAATGCCCAGGGCGAGCGTACCTTCATCACCAAGGGTGCACTAGATAATGTTCTGAGCATCTGTAACAGCCTGCTATCTGGGGATGAGGTCCATCCGCTGGATAGTACCGCGCTGGCAGCGATTGAAAAGCAGTTCAGCGATTGGAGTGCCCAAGGCTTTCGCGTGCTTGGCGTAGCGACGAAGAAAGTGGACGTGCGGCCTGGAACGTATTCGGTTAACGATGAAAAAGAACTCACATTTACTGGCTTTCTGCTCTTCTTCGATCCACCCAAAACGGATGTACAGCAAGCCATCACAGATCTGGCGAAACGCGGGGTTCAGATCAAGATCATCACTGGCGATAACCAGAAAGTGGCGCAACACGTCGCAGAGGCTGTGAACTTACCGGTCACGGGAGTATTGACCAGTCACGACCTGGCCGATATGCATGATGACGCTCTCTGGCATCTTGCCGAACACACCACGATCTTCGCGGAAGTGGATCCCAACCAGAAGGAGCGCATTATCCTTGCTCTGAAGAAGACCAGTCACGTGGTTGGGTACATGGGTGATGGCATCAACGATGCACCAGCCCTGCACGCCGCGGACGTGGGCATCTCAGTGGATACTGCAGTGGACGTAGCTAAAGAAGCTGCTGATTTTGTTTTACTCAAAACGGATTTGGGTATATTGCGCCAGGGCATCGATGAAGGGCGTAAAACCTTCGCCAATACACT
>JBEKVG010000327.1:0-3769 GCA_049514195.1 Anaerolineales bacterium
CCACTCCTTACGACGCCAAGGGCTTGCTTAAGTCCGCTATCCGCGATGACAACCCGGTCATGTTCATCGAGCACAAGATGCTTTACAAGGAAAAGGGTTTCGTCCCGGATGAGGAATATCTCATCCCGTTCGGCGTGGCAGATATCAAGCGCCCCGGCAAGGACGTCACCCTGGTCACCTACTCGCGCATGGTATATCGTGCCCTGGAAGCCGCCGAAACCCTCGCCAAGGACGGCCTGGATGTCGAAGTGGTCGATCTGCGCACGCTCAAGCCACTGGACATCGACACCGTGGTAGCCTCGGTCAAGAAGACCGGTCACCTGGTCTGCGTCAGCGAGGCCTACGAAAACACTGGCTTCATCAACGAGGTCATGATGCAGGTCAACGAGCAGGCCTTCGACTACCTGGACGCGCCAATGGTGCGTGTTGCCTCCGCAAATGTGCCTGTGCCGCGCGCTGAGATCCTCGAAGACTGTGCCATTCCCAACGTCGACCGCATCGTGGTGGCCTGTCGAAAGGTGGTGAGCTGATGGCGGAAGAGTTTTTCATCCCCAAACTCGGCCAGACGGTCGAGGAAGTCACACTGGTCAATTGGCTGGTAGAGGACGGCGCAAGGGTCAGCCAGGGCCAGCCCGTGATGGAAGTAGAGACAGACAAGGCCGTCTTCCCGGTCGAAGCCAACGCCCGCGGCGTGATTCACATTGGACCTTTCAAAGAAGGCCAGGTATTGCCGGTGCTGACCGTGGTGGCTGTGATCGGCAAGCCGGAGGACAAATTCGAGCTCAAGGGGACTTCCTCCCCTCTTTCCTCTCTCCCTGAGGGAGAATTGGCCACCGCTGCGGCCGCTACTCCCGGAGCAGCCTCCCTCACGTCTACCACCGGAAGAAGTGCCGGGGGTGAGGGCCTTTTTGCTTCTCCACGCGCCCGCAAGCTGGCAACTGAGAAGAACGTCGATCTAGCTGCGGTGCCACCTACCGGCTATGGCGGTAAGCGCGTCGCCGAGCGGGATGTACTCGCCTTCCTGGCCCAGGCGCCGAAGGCTACACCCGTTGCCCAGCGCATGGCCGCCGGGACCGGGGTCGACCTACGCAACGTCGCCGGGTCTGGCCCTGGTGGGCGCATTGTCAAGCAAGATATTGCCCGCGCTGTGCAGACCCAATCCCTTTCGCTTCGTTCAAGGGACGCTTCGCAGTCATCAATCGTAAATCCGCAATCTGAAATCCTGGAGCGCATTCCTCTTAAGGGAGTGCGCGCCATCATCGCTGAGCGCATGGCTGCCAGCGTGCACACCAGCGCCCGTGTGACCCTCGTTATCGAAGCTGACGCCACCGAGTTCGTCGCCGCCCGGGTGCGTATCAAGGAAAAGGTTGAGCAGGATTGGGGCTTTGCCCCCGGATACAACGACCTGCTGGCCAGGATCGTGACCACCGCACTTCGCCGCTTTCCGTATATGAATGCTCGCCTGGTACAGGACGCCATCGAGATCCTCGGACATGTGCACATGGGCATGGCCGTGGACACGGAACGCGGTTTGCTCGTCACAGTTATCCGTGACGCGGACAAAAAGAGCTTGCGTCAATTTGGCACCGAGTTCCGCCTCTTGGCGGAGCGGGCGCACAGCGGGCGCATATTGCCTGACGATTTGACCGGCGGCACCTTTACTATCACCAACCTCGGCATGTATGAAATCGACGCTTTCACACCCATCATCAACCTGCCTGAGGTAGCCATCCTGGGCGTGGGCCGGATTGCACCCAAGCCGGTAGCCCGCGGCGAGAACGTGGTTGTGCGCCAGATGTGGACGCTAAGTCTTGTCTTTGACCATCGCCTGGTAGATGGCGCGCCGGCCGCACGGTTCTTGCAATACATCAAGCAACTCATTGAAGAACCATATCTTTTGCTGGCCGAATGAAGAAAGATTTTCAACAACTCTCTTCCCAAGCGACCACCATGCCCTATGGTGAACATCATTCTGTTGTTTCCAATGTGACTGACCAAACAAAATTCATTTACCCGAGTCATATCGGCTCGCTGAACTCCCTGTGCCTAGGGTGATCAGGTGGTTATCCACCAAATGTGGACACTGAGTCTAGTATTTAATCACCGCCGGTCAGAAAGTCAGCAAGGAATGCTTAAAAGAGATGGAGATGTTCTTTGGGGAGTTTTAATCCCCCTATAAGGTCTCAATTGACTTCCTTTCACTTTAAAGGTATCCTTGGCGCCATGTATTTACCAAAACAGCCTATATCCCGTAGGGATTTCCTTAAATTGGCCGGTCTGGGTGTGGGAGTCCTGGCAATCTATCCATTTAATTCACGGAGGAACATCCCCGGATATGCCATGAACCAGACCTCACCTGACTTCCCCAAAGCTGATTTGCTTGGCCGAAACTGCACGTCTGACACCAGCCTGCAATGGGGTGGCACGGTTCCAATCATGACTCATCCAGACGTCAACAGTTCGAAGGTCCGGGATGCGCACCGTGACGAGGTTTTTGCCTGGACGCGCGAAGTAAGTGCAGAAACATTAAACCTAAACAATCCTGACCAGCGCTGGGTAGAAACACCGGAAGGCTATATCTGGTCACCCTACCTGCAACCATGTCGCAACCTGCCTAACACTCCCATGACTGCACTTCCGGCAGGTGTAAAGGGTTTCTGGGGCGAGGTGACTGTCCCCTATGTTGACCTCATCCTGGATAACCCCGCACCAGTCTCGCCATGGATGCGTGACCATGTCACCTATAATCTACAAGCGCGTCTCTACTATTCGCAAGTCATGTGGATTGACCAGGTACGAACTGGGGATTCCGGGACGATCCAGTATCATGTAAACGAACGTTATGGGAATCCAGGCGACCTTTTTTGGGCCGATGGGGCAGCTTTCCGCCCGTTGACCGATGACGACGTTTCACCAATCAACCCGGATGTGGACCCGGCCACCAAGAAGATCATTGTGAATTTGAACTACCAAACCCTTTCTTGCATGGAAGGCGATACAGAAGTCTATTTCTGCCGCGTTTCAACGGGCATGCAGGATGGCTCAACCCCTCTCGGTGAACATGCGATAGCGCGTAAGTTGATCTCGGTGCGCATGACAGCCGCCACGACCGGAGCCAGTTACGACCTGCCAGGCATGTCATGGACGTCAATCTTTGACTATACTAACGGAGACGCTATCCATGCGGCTACTTCCCATAATGATTTCGGGGCAGTGCGGTCGCATGGCTGTGTCAATTGCAAACCGGAGGATGCGAAATGGGTTTTCCGCTGGTCGCTGCCGACAGTCCCACTCGAACCAGGTGATGTAACCTGGCAGGATTGGAAAAGCGGCAGCACGCATGTCTTTGTGGTGGATACCTTGTAGCGGGATGTTGGTGGAATGAGTCAATTTGATATAACGACAGGTCTGGCATTTCTGGCAGGCCTGGCTTCTTTCCTTTCTCCGTGTGTATTGTGTCTGGTGCCGGTCTATATCGGTTACCTGGGCGGACGTGCGGCCGGCGGGGAATCGAACAGCCAGAACCGCTGGGTCACGTTTACACACGGGCTGGCATTTGTGGTGGGGTTTAGCCTGGTTTTTATCCTATTCAATATCATTGCGGCAGCTTTGGGGGGCTTGTTATTGGGCCTACGCACCTGGTTGGCTAAAATTGGTGGTGTGATCGTGGTTATTTTCGGCTTGCATATGATCGGCGTATTCCGCATCCCTTTTCTGGAATATGACGTACGCGTCCATTCCCAGGTGGACCCAACCTTGAGCTATATTT
>JBEKVG010000328.1:0-3745 GCA_049514195.1 Anaerolineales bacterium
AACGACTTTCAAGCCTCCTTGTCCAGGGTTTCATTAAGTTTGGTGTGAGAACTGACGATAAATCCGCCCTAGTAGCAATTGCAGATTATGAGAATCAAAAGGAAGAGGAAAGACGCAAAGCACAACAAGACCCTCGTATTAGGTAGCAATGACGGAACCACCCTCTTGAGTGCGAGTGAGCTAACACCGACTCCCCTGAGAAAGTCGCTCAGATAAGCAGCCGATAGTGGAGAACAGCTAAATGCTAAACAATAATGAATGATGATGATAGAGAGAAAAGCGACCCTAAAAATAAAAAAGAAAAACTGCCAAAATTAGCGGCCATTTGAAGAGGCACGCGAATACGCACGAAGTCTCAGATTGAAGCATACTTATGATTGGATCACCTGGACAAAAAACCCTGAATTCACGTTGGATAGCATTATCCACTGGACCAGCTCGTCGATGAGCTTCTTCAGTATCCAGGTTGGTTTACTTCAAATGACATTACAGAATAGATCAAATAATTTACTGCAGCTACCATATGCTACCCCTTAGAACAATCAAACCTCCTAAAAAGGTTGGTTAGTTTAAATTATCCCCATACCTGGAATAATGAACCGATCCAAGTTAACGAGAAACACCCCTTTCGGGATGTTTTCGAAGTACCAATCTTTCACATATTTTGTCATTCAAAAATACAGTGCCTTGGCGTATCGTGCCTAGCCTTGCAAAGCCTAGCCTTGCCAAGCCTTGCCTTGACTTGCCGTGCCTAGCCTTGCCAAGCCGTACCTAGCCTTGCGAAGCCTAGCCTTACCAAACCTTACCTTGCCAAACCTTGCCTTGCCAAGCCGTGCCTAACCTTGCCAAACCTTGCGTTGCCAAACCTGATACGTCAAGGCAAACATAATAATAAATGTTTCGCCAATATTGTCAAGGGGGATTCTTGAGATCCAATGTAAACTGGATATTATCTGAACAAATTATTAGTAACAATTCGGTAACCAAGTTGGTTTGCTTCAATTAGAATCACTAACCTAAAATACTATAATTTACTACTGCAACCTTACTGCAACCTTACTGCAACCAGAATATAAAGCAGAAAAATGATCATTGATTGGACCATAACATATTCTGGATCAACCAAGAATTAAGACCATCTAAAATACCTGACAAATCTATATTCCAGCAATTTCTCCTATCATAGGATCTTTGAATCCTTCTATGATCATATTGATGAGAATCTGGCATTATTAGATTAAATATTTACTTCATCCGTCCACCCTTAGGCAGTTGGCGCAACCATCTCTTAGTTATCTCTAATTCGCCGTTATACTGAACTGCACGGGCAGGCATTCCTCATATTACAAAATAAGGAAATTGTCCCGCCTGCCCGGTTCTTCCGGATGTCCCTTCCAAACATATCGGAAGGTAACCCGCAGGATGAACCAGGCTGCCAATAGCGTCCCACGCACGGTTCCGCTCACCTTTGACTTTCCGGAACGGCGGCTGCGGTAGCTCACAGGCACTTCCAGGATTTGCACTTTCCGCCGTGCGGCTTTGACGATCATTTCCGTCGGCCAGCCATAGGTCATTTCCTGCATGTCCAATTCCATCAAGAGCTGCCTGCGAATTGCCCGGTATGGCCCCAGATCGGTAATCGAAATACCATAGAGCGCGTTCATCATGCGGCTTACCAGCCAGTTCCCGAAGCGCTGAGAAACAGGCATGGAGCCAGGCGTGATGGAACCCAGCTCGCGTGAACCCAGCACGAGATCCGCCCGGCCATCGGATATTGGCGTCAGAAGGGAAGGCAGATCACTTGGTGAGTAACTATAATCTCCGTCCATGAAAGCAAGAACATCGGCGCCATCGGCTGCTGACACTCCGGCGGCACAAGCATATCCATATCCCCTGCGAGGTTCATAAACCACTTCGGCCCCGGTCTGCCTGGCTTCCTGTGCGGTGGTATCAGTGGAGTTATTATCCACGACAATCACATCCACGGAAGCAGCGGCTCGTACTTCCTCAACCAGTTGGCAGATATTGCCAGCTTCATTAAGAGCGGGGATGATTACCGTAACTTTTGTCAAATTTCACTCTCTCCCAGAACCAGGCGACGGATCGTATTTTCTCTCAGGAAATTATGTGTGTTGGTAGCCACCTGTGAATCGATGATGTCGCATTCCTTCACAAGGCGAGCCAGAGAGGCAATATCATCCACGTCATACCAGATCGGTAATAAGCTGAGGCGCAGACCCTCTTCTTTCGCTAGAGCGATCGTATCTGCAGCGACGGTGGGAGTGCTCATATGCACCTCCCGCAATAAACGCGGGATCGGCTGCCTGCCCCCAATTAAATAGTATCCGCCATCCTCGCAAGGACCAAGACAAACATCTGCGCCATCCGCCAGGCCGATAAAAGACTGGGAAAGATAGGTTGACGGGAGGGTCGGGCTGTCGCTGTCTATAATGACAACGCGCTGGTACCCTAGGGACAAATAGGTGGTCAGCACATGGTCCAGGCGGGCTCCCAGGTCAGAGCCTACCTGCTGGATCAATTGGAAGTCCGGAGCGAGGCGCTGAAAATATTCAGGCTCGCTGAAATATGCGATCACCTTCTGTGTATCTTTCACCTGCCTCATCTGATCCAGGGTATCGAGCAAAAAACATTCATAAAGCTGGCTGGCCATCTGAGGGGTCAGGGGCGGAGACAGGCGGGTCTTGGTTCTCCCGGGTGCCGGGCGCTTGGCCACAACGATCAATGCATTGGAAAGCTCAGGAGGCATAGGGTAGGACTCTAATCAATCGGGAACTCTGGAGATTTTTTCCAAGAGAAGTTTCTCGCCCCCAGGATGAGGAAGATATACAGGGGAACGAATTCCAGCAGGTCGCCAAGCACTTCCAGGGGGATCGGCAGCCCAGGGATAAAATTGAAATAGATCAGCCCTACTAGGCCACAGAACAGCCACCAGCCGGTCCAGGAATCGACTCGTGGCAGTCGCAAGGTCCATATTCGTTTACCACCTATTTCTAAGAAAATGGCGGCCAGCGGTAACAGCCATAGCATGTACCATGCAAACAGGTCCTGTGAAAGCAAGGTAAAGGCGCCAATCGGCCAGATACAGCGGCGCAAAGCTGCTTCTCCATCCACCGCAGGATGGAGAACGCTCCAGACTGCCAGGACTCCAATGATAGTCATTGGAAGAAGGACCAGCCCGCCCGGCAGGTTCAATCTGAGCGCACTAAAAATATTTTGTAAAGTGAAGACAAGAGGGCTTACGTCTGACAATTCCTGAAAGTAATTGGGTAGGTATCCCAGAACTCGGCTGCCACTCGTGAACAGATAGGGTACATAAAATAGGCCAAGCGCTCCAACGAAAGCCAATGGCATCGTCCATCTACCTTTTAGGTGTTTTGGCCGCCACAAAAAAGGCAGGAGCAAGGCTGGGTAAAACTTGATGGCTGCAGCCACTCCTAATAAGAAACCCACCCAGCCGTCGTGTTCTCGCACCCGTGCCCACCAAGCACCAACAAGGAGCGGTAAAACCAGGCCGTCGACATGCGCAGAATGAGCGGTCTCGAAGATCAAGAGTGGCGACCATAAAAACAACAACACGCGCGCTACGGAGCGCCCAAGGTCGCGCAGCAGGCCCACCAGGAGAATGCCAGCCATAATACCACCGCATGCCATAACAACTTGAAACCAATGGATGTTATCGGGCACGATACTCCAGAGCAGGAAAAATGCTGCCTCCGCAGCCGGC
>JBEKVG010000329.1:0-3719 GCA_049514195.1 Anaerolineales bacterium
GGCGGTCAAGGCGCTCAGCGATGCAGGCAAGAAACCCGCCCGCACCACGTATTTTCTGATCAGTAATTACGAAGAAGTCGGGCATGGCGCTGCAGCGGGTATCCCGGCGGATGTGGAAGAGTTGTTAGTGGTGGACATGGCAGCAGTGGGCGAGGGTCAGAACTCGGACGAGTTCCATGCCTCGCTTTGCGTTAAGGACAGCGGTGGGCCGTACCATCATGGTATGTCAGAACGCTTGCGGGCGCTGGCCGAGAAGTACGCCATCCCCTATAAAGTGGATATCTACCCGCACTACGGCTCGGATGGCGAGGCTTTTTGGGCCGCCGGC
Organism: Anaerolineales bacterium; assembly: GCA_049514195.1. Lineage (GTDB taxonomy): Bacteria > Chloroflexota > Anaerolineae > Anaerolineales > Villigracilaceae > UBA877. The sequence continues at coordinate 329 of JBEKVG010000329.1, forward strand.
GGGAATGTGGCTGTGGCGCTCATTGGTCCTGGCGTGGACGCCTCACATAATTATGAGCGCACGCATACTGAGGCACTGGTGGCAACAACGAAATGGGTGCTTGCGTATTTGATGGAGGACTAAGATATATTAACACAAAGGAACACGACGAGAACCTTTGTGAACCTTTGTGCCCTTGTGTCGAGAGGTTTTGTCATGAACTTCACTGATTACCAGACCAAATCTCGTAAAACCGCCAGGTACCCGACTATCGGGCACCCGGTCATCTACCCCACCTTGGGTTTGAGCAATGAGGCAGGGGAAGTGGCCGGCAAGATCAAGAAGATCTTCCGTGATAAAAATGGTGTTATTGGCGAAGCCGAGCGTGAAGCATTAAAAGGCGAAATAGGGGATGTACTGTGGTACCTGGCCCAGATCTGCACAGAGCTCGACCTGTCGCTTGACGAGGTGGCCGAACATAACATCGAAAAACTCTACTCCCGCCTCGAGCGTGGCAAGATAGGCGGGGACGGAGATAACCGCTAGGGCGAGGCATGATGGCTTTGTTTGACTGGATCATCGCGGGGATCATCCTGATTGTACTGATCTATCTTTCCTTTGTGCTAACCCTGGCCGATTGGCTGGTTGCCTTGAAGAAAGGCCAGGCGGTCACCCTGCTGCCTGAACGCAAGGGCGGCACATGGCCTCTCTGGACCCAGGTCGCCATTGTAATCCTTGGGCTGGGGTTGTGCGTGCCGCTCTTTTATTTTCTCTGGATTCCCCTGGTCAAACTACCTATCCATACGGGGCGCGCCCTGGACCTGGTTGGGCTGGCGGTTTATCTGGCCGGTTGTGCTTTTGTCCTGTGGGCCCGCCGCACACTCGGGAGGATGTGGGGTCTCAGCACCAGCCGGAATGTCAAACTGCGCGATGACCACCAGATCATCCAGGATGGGCCGTACGCCTTCGTGCGTAACCCAATGTACTTCGGCTGGTGGATTGCCATGGTTGGCCTGCTGCTGGTCTATCCGACCTGGGTAGTGCTGGTTTTCCTGGTTTTCTCGGTGGTTTCATTTGCAGGGCGTGCCCGGCGCGAGGACACCGCCCTGGCAGAACGATTTGGTGAAGCCTGGACGGAATACAAAAAGCGCACAAAATTCTTGATCCCATTTATCTATTAATGGTATCACTTCAATAAACAGAGGGGCGGTGGGTGTGCAGGCGGCGGAAATACGGCTTGCATAAACTCTAATCATTCTCATACGAAATCCACCCCGCTTTTTGGTAGAATCAAACCAGACACTTATTGTCCGAATGTGTTGGACGGGATGCTTTTCCGTTCCTCGAGGAGATATTTATGGCTAGCATGGAACGTTTTACCCAGCGGGCTCGGCATGTGCTGACCCTGGCTCATCAGGAAGCCGAGCGTGCTCGCCAGGGATATATTGGTACGGAGCATCTACTCCTGGGTTTGCTGAGAGAAGATGGCGGAGTGGCCGGGCGGGTCCTGCGCGAACTTGGCCTGGAGATCGAACGCGTGCGCGAGATGATCCAACGTGTCAGCGGCGAAGGGCACTCCGAAAGCAGCAAGATCGAACTTGCCCCCGATACGCAACAGGTGCTGGAATTTGCCATCGATGAGGCCCGTAAAATGGGCCATCACTACATCGGCACCGAACATCTGCTACTCGGATTGGTGCGCTCGGAAGGCCCGGCCATGGAAGTGCTGAAAAAGCTCGGGGTGACTTCCGACCAGGTGCGCCGGCAGACCCGCCGGGTGTTGCAGGAGAGTACCGGGACGGGTAGTGCAGCTGTCCCTGAGGCAGCCAAACCGGGTGGCAAGCCCGAACCCAAAACCCCGCTGGTGGATCAACTAGCGACTGACCTGACCACCCTGGCTGAGGAAGGCAAACTGGATCCGGTGATTGGACGCCAGACTGAAATCGAACGTGTCATCCAGATCCTGGCTCGCCGTACCAAGAACAACCCGGCCCTGATTGGCGAACCTGGTGTCGGCAAGACGGCCATTGTTGAAGGGCTGGCTCAGCGCATCACAGATGGCGATGTACCCGCGCCATTGCTGAACAAACGCGTCATGAAGCTGGATGTGGGTTCACTGGTGGCTGGTACGATGTACCGTGGCCAGTTCGAGGAACGCCTGAAACGCGTTATTGACGAACTCAAATCCACCAAGTCGATCCTGTTCATTGATGAATTCCACATGCTGGTGGGAGCCGGTTCAGCCGGGTCTGCAGTAGACGCGGCCAATATTCTCAAACCTGCCCTTTCACGCGGCGAACTCCAGTGCATCGGAGCAACCACACTGGATGAATATCGCAAACATATCGAATCCGATGCCGCCCTGGAACGCCGCTTCCAGCCGATTATCGTGGATGAGCCCACGGTTGAAGAAACTATCGAGATCCTCAAGGGCATACGTAAGATGTACGAGGAGCACCACCACCTCGTTATCTCGGATGAGGCTCTTACCGCCGCGGCCCAGCTTTCGGCCCGCTACGTATCGGACCGTTTCCTGCCTGACAAGGCCATTGATCTGATTGATGAGTCTGCCTCGCGTGTACGCATGTACAAATCCGGGGCGAGTGTATCGGCCAAAGAGATATACAAACAGCTCAAGAAAGTGCGTTCCAACCGGGCCTTGGCCCAGGAAGAGGGCAAGCCCGAGGACGTGCTCACCTGGGAGGCCCAGGAAGCCGACCTGAACGAACAACTCAAGCAGATGAAGTCTAGTTGGGAGCGCGCCAAAAGCCCGGTTGTGACTGGCGAGGATATTGCCGAGGTGGTGGCCATGTGGACCGGTGTGCCGGTTATGCAAATTGCCGAGGCGGAGTCGAAGCGCCTGCTCAAGATGGAAGAGGAACTCCAGAAGGTTATTATTGGCCAGAAGGAAGCCATCCAGTCCATCGCCAAGGCAGTCCGGCGGGCGCGCGCCGGCCTGAAGGACCCGAAGCGCCCGATTGGTTCGTTTATATTTCTTGGTCCTACTGGCGTTGGTAAGACTGAGCTGACCAAGGCCCTGGCTAAATTTATGTTTGGCAGCGAAGAAGCCCTTATCCAGCTCGACATGTCCGAGTTCATGGAACGCCACACTGCCAGCCGCTTGGTGGGTGCTCCGCCCGGATACATCGGCTACGAGGACGCTGGTCAGCTTACCGAAGCTCTGCGCCGCCGCCCGTACTCCATCGTAGTCTTTGATGAGGTCGAAAAGGCTCATCCAGAACTGCATAACATGCTTTTACAAATCATGGAAGAAGGCCATCTCTCGGATGCCAAGGGCCGTACCGTGGACTTCCGCAACGCCATTATCGTAATGACCACCAACGTCGGCGCGGAGGAAATCAAGAAGCAGACTTCCCTCGGCTTCCAGTTAAAGCGCGATGAGAAGACCGAA
>JBEKVG010000330.1:0-3712 GCA_049514195.1 Anaerolineales bacterium
GTACTCTCCGCCCAGATTTTGCCACCGTGCATTTCCACAATATGCCGGGCAATCGAGAGACCCAGTCCCGTCCCGCTACCAGAACGTGACCGGTCAGCTTTGTAGAAGCGCTCGAAGATGCGTTCCAGATCATCAGCCGGGATGCCAACCCCGCTATCACAGACGCTAAAACGGACAAAGCCTGCTTCGGTTTGCGTCGCCAGGACCACCAGCCCGCCTGGACGGGTGAACTTGATGGCGTTATGGATCAGGTTGACCAGAACCTGCTCCAGGCGCGGCGGGTCAGCCTGTACTTCGGAGCTATCCTGCGAAGTATCGATGCGCAGAACCAGGCCGGCGCGTTCGGCCTGGGCACGCATGCGCTCGGCAGCCGCGAGCAACAGGGTGGCCGCCGGAACTGCTTTGAGTTCCAGCGGCACCTGCCCCGATTCGATGCGCGAAAGCTCCAGTAGCTCGGTGGCCATCTGGGTCAGGGCGTCCACCTCGGTCTCGATGTGACCCAGAAAACGCGAGGCGGCTTTGGGATCCTCCAATGCGCCATCGCGCAGGGTTTCTGTAAGGGCTTTGAGCGAGGCTAGTGGGGTGCGCAGTTCATGCGAAATGTTCGAGATAAAATCCTGGCGTACGGTTTCCAGTCGACGGACACGCGTCAGGTCCTGCACCAGCAGCAGACTACCGCCGGTCTGGCGATCAGGCAGGATAACCAGTTGCAGGAAACGCCGGCGGAGGGGGAGTTCGACAGATTCTTCCTGCGCTTCGCCAGTCTCCCGGCTGCGCTGCCAGGCCTCCACCAGTTGATGTTGACGCAGTATCTCCACTAGCCGGCGTCCAACAGCTTGTCTGGTTTCAAAGAGTCTCTCGGCGGCCGGGTTGGCAAACTGGATCTGCCCGCCAGAATCTACGATTAGCACTCCGTCTGTCATCCGGTCCAGGACGGCTGCCAGCTTGACCCGTTCGGCCTCCATACCAGAGATGCGTACATTAAAGGCCACTGCCAGAGTCTTGACGGTATTTGAGAATTCTTCCAGCGCTGGTAAGTCTTCCGGCAGATCGCTGACAGTTTTCTTCCCATTTGAAACAGAGCGGAGCAAGGCAGAATAGCGCTTCAAGCTGTTGCGCAGAATGATATAGCGCCAGCTTAGCCAGATCAAAGCGGCTACCAACACAACTGCCAGGACAAGAAAGAACCAATTCATACTTTTCGTTACAAAAAAAAGCAGGTTAAAGGTACGGCTTAGCCTTCGAACCGGTAGCCCCCGCCGCGCACGGTGACAATGCGAATGGGATCGGCTGCATCCTTCTCGATCTTCTGGCGCAGCCAGCGCACGTGTACATCCACTGTACGACTTTCGCCAATATAATCCCAGCCCCAGACGCGCTCCAGAATGAATTCCCGTGAAAGCATCTGGCCTTTATGCTGGGCAAAGAACAGCAGCAGGTCATATTCCTGTGGCTTGAGCGTAAGCACCTGGTTATCCAGCAGGACTTCCCGGCGGGTGAGATTGATTACGAGATTATTGAAAGTAAGCACTTCCTGTGGGGCATTTGCCTCGGGGATTTTGGGCTTTGCCAATTCATCGCGGAGCATGCCCGTCCGGCGTAATTGGGCTTTGACACGCGCCATCAGCTCGCGCATGGAAAACGGTTTGGTCAGGTAATCGTCCGCACCAATTTCCAGCCCAACCACCCGGTCGATCTCATCGTCGCGGGCGGTTAACATCAGGATGGGGACGGACATTTCCTTGCGAAGGATCTTGCAAACTTCGAAACCGTCCAGTTCGGGCAGCATGATATCGAGGATGATCAGATCTGGGGTTAATCTCCGGGCGGCCTCAATGGCAAGGCGGCCATTCCCGGCCGCTTCAACGCTATACCCCTGCTTTTCGAGGTTATAGACCAGAGTCTCCTGGAGCGAGAGTTCATCTTCGACAACCAAAATCTTTTCCGCCATGGCTTTATCTTATCACAATCAGTCAGTAAAGTTTGCCGACATGCCTGCTGACCAAGTGCAAAAAATCGGATTTGAAATTGCTATCCTGGAGACACGCGGGCTGGATATTAATGACTCCACCTAAAAGTACACTTTACAAAGCATGCCAGGGAAGTTCAGCGGGTTACACTTACTTTGCTACGAATATGTGGCATTTCAGCAAATCAAGGGCAACATCATTATTACATAGGGGGCATACCTGGTCGATAAGGATCATCTCAGGGCCAGACTGACTGATGGCAGCCAACCACCCGCATGTCACAAAACCTTTGAACCCATCCGCCTATTCAAAACCTCACTCGAATGGGTATACATCAATTACTAGACAGACTGAATGACTAAGAACCTGTCCGAAAATTATAGAAGAACCGCTTTTTGAGTGCCTGCACTCAAAAAGCGGACCTCTCCTGATTTTTCGGATAGATACTAATTAAAAACTCATCGGTTGTCATGGCTGACCATCCTGTTTTTGGTCTTTGGACACAATTACTCAAAAGATACTCGATAACATTGAACAAAGTCTGTTGGTTTCAACTGAGGCAGATCCAGCGCCAATCCCCGGCCGGTTTGTTCAAACTTGACCGGAGCGTCAAAACCCAAGACTTTTACCCCTGTGACATTGGAGACTTTCCCTTTTGCAAAGCTGCGAATCACACTTTTTCCACCCTCCGGCCATTTCATTTGGAAGGCATAAACATGATTCTCTTTTGCAGCGAAACGAAAATCTTCCACAGTCCACGGTACAGCATCTTCCTTGAAGGCTTCAATTACCACCTGCGAAGGGCCTTCGCCGGCAACAGCCCACGGCCGCGTCCCATTGATTCCTTCCGAATTTACTTTCATCCACCTTGCCAAAGATTCCAAAATATAGGCACACTCCTCATCCAATGTCCCATCCGGAAGCTGCGGGATGTTGAGTAGCAGATTGCCGTTCTTGCTGACAATATCAACCAGCATTTCGGCCACCTGGGCGGGTGTTTTGTATACATCCCTGACGTTGTAGAACCAGTCCCCCAAGCTGGTATCTGTTTGCCAGATATGGGGAAATATCTCCGGCAGTTGGCTGCGCTCGATATCCAACACGCCCACCGTGAACACTTCCGCACTCCTGTCTTTTTGTGTATACACAGCCTGATTCGTGCCCCCATGCAGCCTGACACTGGTGTTATACAGGTGTGCAATTGCATGCAATCCATAAGAACCAAACGGAACGCCGCCATCCGAATAAAGTAAATCCGGCTGGTACAGATCGATCAGCTCTTTGACATATTGGTACCACTTCTCATGCCACCAGGGATTCCTTGTGTACCATTCAACATTCCAATCAGGTGCATCACGATTGGGCAAGTAAAAGTCTTCATATGCCGGATCATTCCCATCATAAGGAACCCCGGCATATGGCCCCGCTTTATCTGCGCCCTTGGTGGATCTATACCAATTGAAGGTGGCGCCGATGTGTTCGGAAAACCCAAACGGCAGCCCGCGTTTCCTGGCAGCTTTGGCCCAAGTAGCGATAATATCCCGGCCCGGGCCCATCCCAACCGAATTCCAGCGGTGACGGGTGGAATTCCAATTATGAAAGTTATCATGGTGGGCTGCCTGGGCAACAAAGTACTTTGCCCCGGCCCGGACATAAAGATCCATCAAACCGTCCGGGTCAAACTTTTCAGCCTTCCACAACTTCACCACATCTTTCCATCCAACCTTGGACGGGTGGCCATA
>JBEKVG010000331.1:0-3698 GCA_049514195.1 Anaerolineales bacterium
CCACTCCGGCGCAGCGTGCACTTTCCATAAGTTGCAGCGAATTCGCCAGGTTGTTCTTGAAGAATTTTCCAGGATCTTTCGTGCTTTCACCAGCCTCGATGGAAGCCGCGAAGTGCATCACCACGTCGTACTTTTCTGCTGCCAAAGCTGCAGTCAGAGTGGCTGCGTCACCCAGGTCCGCCTGGATGAAATGCGCCCCTTTCGGAATGGCGGCCCGATAACCGGTCACCAGCGAGTCATATATGGTTACAGAATGTCCAGCTTTGAGCAACGCCTCCGCAGTAGCCGAGCCGATATACCCCGCTCCGCCTGTGACAAAACCATTCATGAAGAAACCTCCGGGATATGATTGTTTTTATAAATTATACCGTACAGGGTGTTTGCAAGGTCCGTTAGAGGTGTCATTGCCTGCACCGCCTGGACCGTGACGCACCTGTACCTGCGGTACCCTGGACTGGCCGCCAGGGCAGGCTGGCGCAGGCAGGCACACGTGCGAGCCGTTTTTCATCGTCCCGCCTGTCCCGCGCATTTTGCGGGAATGTCCTTCACCCTTCGGGTACAGGCGGGATGGCGAAGCAATCCCCACATATGGCGAGTAGATTGCTTCAACCGGCGCAGAACGCCGGTTTCGCAATGACACTGACAAGAAGTCGCGACTTTGCAAACACCGTGTCATAGCGCCCTTTTTCGCCCTTATTCGCCCTTATTCACTTGACGAGCAAGCCACATTCGCATTATACTCACCTTCCTCCGGGGTGTAGCGCAGCTGGCTAGCGCACCGCGTTTGGGACGCGGTGGTCGGCGGTTCGAATCCGCCCACCCCGACTATCCAAATAAGGGAGAAGAATGAATAATTAAGGGTTTGACGAGCTTCGCTCGTCAAACCCTTAATTATTCTTGTTATCAGGTATATTATCGGAGGACATCCTATGCTACAATTAAGTTGAAAGGAAAACAGCATGGCGCGTACTAAAATTGACGGAGTTATTGAAACCGTCCGCTATACTCCGGATGGCTTGATCGACGTGGTTCGCCTTTACCAGCGACACGGCGCAGTTTGGTCTGATTATATTCTTCTCGATCGGACTGAACTCATTCAGCAGTTGAGAGACGGGAGACATTTTGTCACCGGTGTACGAAAAGAATATCTGGGTAGTGTTTTCGAGACCAGATCGTCCGTCCGCTACATCAAGGACCATATCGTCACCGAAGGCCAGGCAGCGTTGAGCGATGTGCTGGCCGGAGTACCAATATTCTAGTTCTACCCGACTGGTCTTATATTGAAACCATCACCTTTTCTTTCCGTTATCATACCTGCTTATAATGAAGAAAACCGCCTACCCCACGCCCTGGAGCAGGTCTATGCTTTTCTCGAAAAGCAAACTTACACGGCCGAAGTGGTGGTGGTGGAGAACGGCAGCCACGACCGCACCCTGGAAGTGGCCCGGGAATATACCCAATCCTTCCCGAGATTGCGCGTTCTGCACGATAACAAGCCCGGCAAGGGTCGGGCTGTACGCCTCGGCATGCTTGCTGCAACCGGCGAATACCGCTTCCACGCCGATGCGGATTTTTCAATGCCAGTGGAACAGATCAACCGCTTCCTGCCACCAGCTTGCATCTGTGACATTGCGATTGCCAGCCGCGAGGCCAAAGGTGCCAGCCGCTACGGTGAGCCAATTCTCCGCCATTTCACCGGGCGTGTCTTTAACTTCTTGATCCGGTCACTTGTCCTACCTGGACTGCAGGATACCCAATGTGGCTTCAAATGCTTCCGGGCCAGTGTTGCCGAAGATATATTCCCTCGTCTGACCCTGACTGATTGGTCTTTTGATGTGGAGTTATTGGTAATTGCCCACCGTCGCGGCTACTCGATTGTCGAGATCGGTATCCCCTGGTACTTCAATTCTGGCAGTAAAATCAACGTCTTGCAACATTCCGGGCGCATGTTCTTCGACCTGCTGAAGATCCGCCGAAATATCCGGCAGGGCGCCTATGATGTCCCTGCGTGATCCTCTAAAATTCCCAACGCTCGACTTCGAACAGGACCTTTGGAATGGGGGATTCTCACGCATTGCTGGCATTGACGAGGCTGGTCGTGGCGCCTGGGCCGGACCGGTATATGCGGCCGCCGTTATCCTGCCAGCAGATCCGTCTCTCACACGCACCTTGGAGCGGGTGCGTGATTCCAAGCTGATGACGCCACTGGCTCGTGAGACGTGGGCCCCGCGTATCCAGGCAAGCGCCCTGGCCTGGGGTGTGGGCTTTGCCTCGCAGCAGGAGATCGATGCACTCGGTATTATCCCGGCTACCAAAATGGCCGCCACGCGCGCTCTTCTCTTCCTCTCCTCTCATCCACTCCCCCCTGATTACCTACTCTCTGCCCCCCTATCCCCTGATCCCCTATCTCTTGAGTACCTAATCCCTTCCCGCCTCTCCCCTGATTATCTTCTCACTGATTACCTTGTTTTCCCGAATATTGAACTTCCGCAAACTGCCCTGATAAAAGGGGACCGACTTTCGCTCAGTGTCGCAGCAGCCTCCGTCCTGGCGAAGACCAGCCGGGATGCCCGGATGCGGGAGTTGGATGGCAAGTATCCCGGTTACGGCTTTGCACGTCACAAGGGGTATGGAACGCGCCTCCACCGGGAGGCCATCCAGCGGCTTGGACTATGCGAAATCCACCGAAAATCGTTTTCTATTTCGTTTTAGTATCTGGAATGACCACAGTCATCGTAAATGGCCTGGTATACAGGTTCAAAAAACTCTTTCGCCCCCAAAAAGCCAAAAACTCTTCAGTCGGCATTTCATCCAGTTCAGCCGCTGGATATGTCGCTGGGTCATTCGGGTCGATCCTCCCAGGATTAGGTTCGGCCGGATTCAATAAGCGCACCTTGTCATTCAGGCTGTCGATCTCTACCGGCAACATGGTATGCGGGATCCCACCAAATTTATAATGTATCTCCTTAGTGTCCGTCACCACCCATAACCCATGCACAAGCACGAAATTTCCATCCTGGAGGGCTTGCGTGATATCTTCCAACGTATTCCCTGAAGTTTGTTTTACTTTGAAGGAGCATCCATAAATATGTTTTAATTCGCTGGCAAACTGCTTGAGCGCCAGTGGAGCTTGCAGAACCGGAAGCATCCAGCCACGCATAGCAATGAAGGGAAAATTGGACGGAAAACGATAGCGTAATCCACACATGCCCATCCCATTCAATTTCTTCACGTAATCTCTAACATGGATGTCCAGAATGGCTGGCCGATTAAGATCGTAGGCCAACCGGTCTTTCATCATATTCATAACAATTACCACGGAGGTCGTAACGCACTCGACCGGACCCGTGTTGGGGACCATGCCCTGGTTCTGATAGTAATGCTCTGGAGGATATGGAATGTTCATGGTGTAATCCAAGATAATTATATTAATACCGGTACCTTCGTCAAGGATTCCTCTTTATTGCTCACAGTGTTTGCAAAGTCGCAACTTCTTTTTGTATCATTGCCTGCACTGCCTGCACCATGACGCACCTGTACCTGCGGTACCCTGGACTGTCCGTCCAGGACAGGCTGGCGCACGAGTACCTGCGGTACTTGCGCAGGCAGGCAGGCACAGGTGTGCAGCAGGCACACGTGCGAAACCGGCGTTCTATGCCGGTTGAAGCAATCTCCAAATTGTGCAGGGGATTGCTTCA
>JBEKVG010000332.1:0-3687 GCA_049514195.1 Anaerolineales bacterium
CCCCTGCTGGCAGCCTACATGCACCTGCCAAATGAGACCTGGCAGGATGTCGACAGCCAACATTTTACACAGACTTAAAGTGGCTGGCCTGGCCTTTTACCGGGTAATTTTTTTCACCAGAGAAGGGGAATTTCACTCGTGAAATTCCTCCACCTGATATACCAAAACTTCCAAATGCTTGCGCTTCCATGTGTCCGGTGCAGCACCCATCTTGTAACACAAATTTGCCAGGAACGCTGCCGCATCCGGAATTTTTTCCCACACCTGTGGGAGGAAAGTCGCCCGCCGGAAACCATCCCGCAGAATCACCCCGTCTATGCCGGGGCGCAGCTTGGTAATTAAATCTCCGGTGTTATGGTAATCAAGTGGTACGGGAATGGTCAATCGGGAGACCTCGATCTGGATTTTTGCAAGTTCATTTACTTTTACTCGTGGGAAGCGGTAATCATCCAATGCCGCAGCCACGGCATGCTCACATACATCCTCAGCCAGGGATTGGTAAGGTTCCAGTGCACCAATGCAACCGCGCAGGTCACCATCCATCGTCAACGTGACAAAGGAAGCACCCTCGGCCCGCAGGGTTGGGGTTAAAGCAGCTATGTCTAAGGCCGGGATAGGAATGCCACGTACTCCGGCTTCAAGTGATTGCCGCGCTAGTTTTAATAGGGTCTGTTTCTCTTCGGGAGTAAGTTTGTCGTCCATTTTTCAACTCGATCATATAATTTAATGGAATAGTTCTCAAACTTGTTTTCCAGCTTATTCCCCATCCTCTCCGCCATCCTCGCTCGAGGCAGGTTGTTCCATTCGGAGAACCTCTCCGTGGATATTGATGATTATTTTGAAACCTGCCATCCCCATAAAAGCACGGCTTTCTTCGGGAATACCCAACTCGAGAATGGCATCGAATTGCTTGTCAATATTTTTTAACTGATTCTCAAGCATGGCTTTCGAGAAAATATCATCCGTCCCCAGCATTTTGGCAGCCTGCTCGCTCAGCATATCTTCATTGCCACTGATTTGTTGGCGCATCAGGTTTAGTACCTTACGATCAACCGGCTCAGATGGGATATGGCGCAGGAACCCATGGTCATTTACCACATAGCATGGTTCATCTCCCACAAACGCGGTGCCTGCAGGCTGTTCGTTTTCATCTACGATGAGGCCAGCAAAAAGGGGTTGGCGTGCCATGTTCAATCCAACTCCATCTGCGGCTGACGCGTCATGACAATCATAATTCTCTTACTGTTTATCCCATAGTGATCAGGGGAAAATAGAAATTGCATTTACGTCTCCTGTTCTGGTCAGAGACAATAATTTTACCTGATATCTTGAATTTTTACTCAATTTCGAGTAATCCATACCCGCGTCCCGCTACCCGGCTGAAGAACAAGGGGCTCATCGGAGGGTACAGTTGGTAGTGTCCAACGAAAAATCCATTTGGCATCCGAAATTGCCATATTAATGCAGCCATGACTGTGTGGAGTGCCAAAATCATTATGCCAGTAAGTTCCGTGCAGGGCAACCCCACTATCGGTGACATAAGAATCCCAAGGCACACCGGGCAGGTCAAAAATGGAAAACTCATCCGCACCTCCGAACATGTGATAAGTGGGACGCTTGTGAAAAGTCTGGAACCATCCGGCCGGGCTTTCATAATTCTTTCGTCCGGTTGCAACACGCGCAGCGTAAACCAACACATTCCATTCGAAGGCCAGAAGTAGTTGACGATCGAGATAGATTTCGATATGCTTCTCGTTTCCGGGCACTTGTGGTGATAGCGGGGCAATCTCTTCTGGTGAAAAAAGACAAACCCATTGTGGGCGGATATAGTAGTAGGCCTTTATAGCCGCATCATAGGCCCGGTACCATACACTACCGTCGCGCTTGTCTGTCACCAGGGCCCTGATCCAATGGGTTGTCCCAGAGTATAAGCGCGGCCCGGGTGATGGGCTGATATTGATCCCGTATGACGAGTCGGCATAAGGGATGGTGATCTCTCCCAGCACTCCACTCTCGGGGATCTTCCTTACGACCGAGTTTAGTTTTGTTTTTACAGTTTGGATCCAGCCGGAATACACGTAGTTCTGGTTGGTAAGGCGATACCATAAGCGGTTGTAATCACCTTCTACACCTCCATGGACTTGGCCTTCGATATCTAAAAGATCATCGCGCTTTGCTGTATTTACCTGTTTACCTGAAAATGCAGGGGCATCTCGAATGATCAAATAGGTAGCCAGCACTCGTCCCTGGGTGGGCACAGGCGCAGCCTCGACAGAGTCAAGCTTCAGGTCCGCCAATAAGATACTGAGCAGCGTCGTGCTGCTCAGTTTAAGGAAATCGCGCCTGGAGAGGATACCATTTGACATATCTGTTCCGATAAAGTTTTTCCTATTGATTCTGTCTGCAAACCATTGGAATCTGGATATTCCTAATAATGAATATTCACCAAAGTACCCACGGATGCCCAATTATACAGCCATTTCGCATCCGGAGTATACATATTCACACAACCATGACTCATGGGATGGCCAAAGTTATGATGCCAGTATGTGCCATGGATGCCATAACTCTTATAGAAATACATCGTATACGGTACATTAGGTAAGTAATAGCCATCCCCATGCATAAGCGTCGAGAGAAGTTTAATATAAATATGATACTGGCCGGTAACGGTTGGAAATTGACGTACACCGGTGGATACCAGGAAACTTGCTACAATGGTATTACCTTCATAAGCATACAACGTTTGCTTTGAAAGACTTACATCGATCCAACGTACCCCGCTACCGCCTATGGGTTCTGGGATCGGTCCAGGTGTGCTGGTTTTCCCGGGAATTTCGGTATCGGTTGGCTTGGGAGTATCCGTGGGCGTGAATGTCTCGGTCGCAGTGGGAGTATCGGTAGGGGTCAGTGTGGGAGTATCGCTAGGGGTCGATGTGGGTGTAAAAGTCAGCGTCGCAGTAATAGTGGCAGTAGGTGTGAAAGTGTCTGTAGGGCTGGGTGTATAAATAGGCTTGATTACATCCGCCAGAATACCTGGAATGGCTGATATAGAACGCGGAGCGTGTAAAAATGCCAGAACCGGAGCAGCATTCCCTGGCCAGAATACCCAGGCGGCGATAAGACAGAGAATAACCAGGAAGAGCGTTAGAAATGACCAATGGTTTCTGACGAGAGAGTTGGGCAAGAGTGTAACTTCAGGTGTGTCAGAACGGGCAACTGTCTGAGCAGGCAACCTCTTGGCCTGAGGCTGTTTCGTGGACTCAGCTAACGCAGATTTCCTCTTTGAAGATTGTTCCTCTTGTTCTTGCCGCAGGCGTTCCACCGCCCATTGCATCCCCTTGCGTGCCCGCTGGCTGTCAGGGTTGATTTTAAGCGCCTGTTCAAGATAATTAACGCTGGCACGTGGACTGGCTAGCGCAGCCAGGAAAAGCCAGGGTCCTTCAGAATATGGATCCAAAGCAACGGCCTGTTCGGCCCAGCGGCGCGCAGCCTTACGATTGCCATGCTGCATGGCTTGCTGGGCATTCAGAAGAATTTTTCGGACAGATTCTGGATCAGGTTTCATGGAACCAGCGATGGCGTTGGTTTGACACTTTCATTATTCACAAAGCACAAAATTCCAGATACGATGCCATCAGACACGATGTCTGGATGATGGACCAAAATATCACGATCAAGATTTAG
>JBEKVG010000333.1:0-3677 GCA_049514195.1 Anaerolineales bacterium
TAGCACGCCGCTGACCATCGGTGCCGTCAAGGCAAGGATCAACCTCTGGATTGCCAAACTGGGCGCTGAGAACCCCGAGGGCACCATTTTCGCTATCGGCCGGGATGCGGGCGTGCCGCACTCGGTTGGAAACCCGGACGACCTGCTGCGTCTGGGCCAGACCATCGTCTTCGATATCTATCCATGCGAGGCGGGCGGCGGCTATTTCTACGACTTCACGCGTACCTGGAGCCTTGGTTATGCCACCTTTGAAGCGAAGGAATTGTACGACCAGGTTAAAATGGTTTACGACCGGCTCCGGGATGGATTTGTCTTGAACGCCCCTCTCAAGGATTACCAGCGCCTGACGTGTGAATGGTTTGAGAAAAATGGGCACCAGACTCCGCTCCATACCCCTGCACCGATGCAGGGTTATGTCCACTCACTCGCTCACGGCGTGGGATTAAATATCCACGAGCGTCCCTGGTCTGGCCTGACGTCCACCGATGACAATATCCTGAAGCCGGGTGTGATCTTCACATCCGAGCCCGGCCTGTATTACCCTGAAAAAGGCTTGGGCGTGCGCATTGAGGATACCTACTGGGTAAGCCCAGATGGGAAGATTGAAATCCTGGCCGAATACCCATATGATTTTGTATTAAAAATGAAGAAGTGGAAAAAGTAATCCGCTATCCATGATTGGTTTTTTGTAAAAAAGTGGAACCCTTTCCGCCCGGATGTTGACGTCCGGGCGGATAACGCTATAATCATCCCGATGCCTGATTTGAAACCTGCCCGCATCCTCGCTATTGAAACTTCCTGCGACGAGACAGCCGCGGCTGTACTCGAAAACGGACGTTTCCTGCTGGCTTCCACTGTCGCTTCACAGATGGATATTCATGCCCGCTATGGCGGTGTCTATCCGGAAGTGGCCTCGCGCCAGCATGTCTTGTCCATCTTGCCTGTCATTGAAGAAACCCTTGCCAAAGCCCATCTGACCCTGGAGAATATCGATGCTGTCGCTGCCACGCGCGGTCCTGGATTGGTCGGATCGCTGGTAGTTGGGCTGAACGCGGCCAAAGGCATCGCCCTAGGTGCTGACCTTCCACTGGTGGGCGTGAATCACTTGGAGGGACACATCTACTCAGCCTGGGTATATAGTGCCGGGGATATTCCTTCTCCGGAGCCGCAGTTCCCGCTGATGGCTTTGTTGGTCTCCGGTGGGCATACTGAATTGAATTTGATGGAAGATCACCTAAGCTACAGGCGTTTGGGTGCGACACTCGACGACGCGGCCGGCGAAGCCTTCGACAAGGTTGCCCGATTGTTGGGATTGCCCTATCCCGGCGGTCCTTTGGTTCAGAATGCTGCTGAGCAGGGCGACCCAACCGCCTTTAAATTTCCACGCGCCTGGTTGGAAGGCACGTGGAACTTTTCGTTCAGTGGACTAAAAACTGCCGTTCTGAAAGAGGTCAGGAGATTGGATGGCATGCACCTACCAGTTGCTGACATGGCAGCCAGTTTTCAGGCAGCGGTTGTAGAGGTGCTCTTCCAAAAAACCTTGCTGGCAGCGCGTGAATATGGTGCGAAAGAAATCATTGTAGGCGGGGGAGTCTCGGCCAATAAGCCTTTACGTGAGGCCTTCCTATCTCAGACTGAATTTCCCATTAACATTCCACGCTTGTCGCTCTGCACTGATAATGCCGCCATGGTTGCAGCCGCGGGCTATTACCGCTTCGCACTCGGGCATCAGGACGGATTAGATATAGATGTTTTGCCAACCTGGCCACTTTCGTAACAGGATTCTCCACCAGCTTTTTAAACACGAAACCCCGTTGAGGGACTGGCCCAAGTCCCGGCGGGGTTCGTGTTAAGAGGAGAATGCAACTATCATTATACGCGGCGAGTTAAGAAGAAGATGACGGAAACCTGAAAAATAGATTAGAAGTTTGATAGGTAAAATGATCGGTTTTCCACCCGGAAAAACGCAAACCCCGCTGAGGATTTGCCCTAATCCTGCGGGGTTTGTTTAGAGGAGAAGAATGTAAATACAATTTTACACATCAAGTTTAAAAGAAGATGACAGGATACTGAAATAATGATTAGAAAATCATACTCAAAAAGGATTGAATCTCATCCTTCGAAATAGGTCCCTCACGCAACATCCGTGGTTCTATGCCGGTAAAATCCACCACGGTGGACGGGATTCCGCCCGGCGTTTCGCCACCGTCTATTATTAAAGCAATCCTTCCGCAAAGTTGCCTATATACTTCCTGAGCCGTGGATGGGCTCGGCTGGCTGGAAAGGTTGGCCGAGGTTACCGCCATCGGACCGGCTGCCCGTAACAATACCCGCGCCACCGGATGGTCTGGAACACGCACGCCGACAGTTGGCATGGCCGAGACAGTCACGGGGAGATTCGGACGTTTTCTTACAACCAGTGTCAATGGTCCTGGCCAGAAGCGGGCAGCCAGTCTGGCTGCTGCCTCCGGCACATCCAGCGTCACTTTTGCCAGATCAGCCAGGTCAGCAATCAGCACCGGAATAGCTTTTTCCAGCGGTCGATCCTTGGCGACATAAATTCTCTCCACCGCCACACCATCGAATGCCAATGCACCCACACCGTAGACGGTATCGGTTGGAAAAGCCACCAATCCGCCACTCCGTAAAATAACTAGTGCCCGCGACAGTGCTTCTGGGTCCTGTGCCGATAAGATATCGGTCTTCATACCTGGATTTCCAATATCCTGTCCCGACCCTCTAAATCCTTGTGCAAATGAATCTCAGCTTCGGCGAAGGCATCGCATGCCAGGGATAGCGCCATCGGTCCCTCCGATGCTTCGATTTCCATCAACAGCAATCCTCCAGTGACAAGCCGGTCGGGGGCGGCGGTGAGTAAGCGGCGGATCAGGGTAAGCCCATCCGCACCACCATCCAGTGCAAGGGTTGGTTCGCGTCCATAGATTGGTAGCCCTTTTAAAGTTTTTGTTGGAATGTAAGGCAGGTTGGCTATGATCAGGTCGAATTCCAACTCCGGAGGAAAAAGGTCACAACACACGAATTCCATGCGCTTTCCCACGCCATTTTTTATGGCGTTACGCTGGGCAATATCCAATGCTTCCATGGAAATGTCACTTGCCATCACCTGTAGATCGGGGACGTTTGCTGCAAGGGCAATCCCAATACAGCCGGAACCTGTACCTACGTCGACTGCATGGCGGCGGTCGGGATGTGCCTGGAGCCAGACAATGGCACGTTCCACCAGCAATTCCGTTTCAGGACGCGGGATGAGCACATCCGGTGTCACCTCGAACACCAGACCAAAGAATTCCCATCTGCCCAGAACATAGGGGAGCGGATTACCGCTCTCCAGGCGAGCCACCAGGTTCTCCAGCAATGCGGCCCGCGCGTGGGTCAGGGAAGCTTCTGGATGTGCGATCACCCAGGAGCAAGGTCTGTCCAGCACACGCGCCAACAATTCCTGGGCATCCAGCCCAGGCGTCTCGCTGTTCTTCTCTAAACGGGAAATTAAATTATTGTAAACCGCACCGACGGTCTTCTCTCCAGCTTTATTCTTCATCTTCATCCACTCCGCTGGCAGACAATCGGTCAGATTCATCGCGGGTGGATAGTTCTTCAATAAAACCGTCAATGCCCCCCTGCATGACTGCTGGCAGGTTGAAAATGGACATATTGAT
>JBEKVG010000334.1:0-3649 GCA_049514195.1 Anaerolineales bacterium
CGATCCTTTTCTTCATATCTATTGAGGCACTACGGCCCTTCTCAATCTTCTCCAGCACACCACCCAGCAGCCCCCCACCCAGTGGGCTCCATGGGATGACACCCAGCCCGTAGGCTTTACAGGCCGGGAGCACTTCCAGCTCAACCATGCGGGCGTCCAGGTTGTAGAGACACTGCTCGGAAACCAACCCCATGAAATGACGAGCCTGCGCGGCTTCGTTGGCCTGGACAATGTGCCAGCCGGCAAAATTGGATGAACCGACATAAATCACCTTGCCCTGCTGTACGAGCACTTCCATGGCCTGCCAGATCTCCTCCCAGGGTGTGAGGCGGTCGACGTGGTGCATCTGGTATAGGTCGATATGGTCGGTCTGCAGGCGTTTGAGCGAACCTTCCACTGCCTGGCGGATATGCAGCGCAGAAAGCCGTTCTTGGTTCGGCCAGTCGCCCATATGTCCGTACACCTTCGTGGCAATGACGATCTTCTCACGCCGCCCGCCGCCCTGGGCAAACCAGCGCCCGACAATCTGTTCGGTGAGGCCTGCGCCGGTCTTCCAGCCATAGACATTGGCAGTATCAAAGAAGTTGATGCCCAGTTCGAGAGCCTTATCCATGATGGCAAAGGCATCTTTCTCCGATGTCAGTGGACCGAAGTTCATCGTCCCCAGGCACAGCCGGGAGACCTTTAGACCGGTGCGACCAAGTTGAGTGTATTCCATGCTTAGCTCCAAAAGGAAGTTAAACACAAAGATCACAAAGGTTCACTAAGGATCCCTTGGGAACCCTGTAAAGCATTGTTTCCTTCGTGTCCTTGGTGTTTGATAGATAATTTACTGTCCGCAATGCGAGCAGTCCCCGCCGCCACAGATATTACAGGCTGGCTCGGACATGCCAGAGACGGCTTTGCCGCCACTCTCAGCAAAGAAAACCGAGAGCTTGCGCTGGGTATGCTGCCCCCCGCAGAGTGCACACGGGATGGGTGCATCGGCCTGACTCATCGGTCGGATGGTCTCGAAGACTTTTTCGCAATCTTGACAAACATATTCGTAAATTGGCATAAGCTCCTCTGTAGTAGTAACGATCCCGCGAAGCGACCTGCGGGTAAGTCGTTACTACATTTTACCCTTTTTTATTTCCGGTTGAAATCCGCCGGGATTTCGCCCCAGGCCTCCGTGTCCCATTTCAGAATGGGATTGGCAATGGTATGTCCGGTCAGCCATTCTTCGGCACTATTAATGAGTGCAAAAAGCATGGCGTTCTTTTCATCTGCGGCCAGTTCGGTATTGCAGCTTTTCTTCTTTACCCAACCAATGGCCGTGGTCGAATCCGAGTAGATCGCTCGGGTGCTTCTCCTCGTTTTAAGCATCATTAGTGCCTGGACGATCGCCAGGAACTCGCCAACATTATTCGTTCCGTGCTCATACGGTCCCTGCCGGAAGACCTCCCTGCCGGTACGCAGGTCAACACCACGGAATTCCAAGCGTCCAGGACTACCGGAGCAGGACGCGTCCACGCACCAGCTTCCTGCCATCGGCGCGTTGGGGGAAAACAGCCATTCCCCGCTGAAAACCGGTTTCCCAACGTGAGCGGCATACTTACCCCGCAAGGCCTTTTCGGCAGCGAGGCGGCTGGCAAAGGATTTATACTGTGCGCCAGGGAAGCCCTGCACCTGCACAGCGCACTCCTCCCAACTGGAAAAAATCCCGGTGTTGCGGCCTTTCCAGACCACGTAGAATTTTGGTTTCTGACTCATTAGCACCTGCTCAATTATTCAGAGAATGTTCGACAATTCTCTCCACCCTTAGTCCGATGGAGGCAGAAGATGGCAAAATTGGGGGTTAACCCCCAATTTTGCTTATTTTTCATTTTACCTCTTGGGCCATGGAATCCATCTCATCCAACACAGAGGGCAGTTTATCCACCGACAGGTTCTCCAGGAATAATACGTCCATTCCATCCTCGAGTACATAGCGGACCTTGCGCCAGGAGGCCAGTTGCGGGACGTCCTGCGCCAGGGATAGATAGCCAACGGCCGCATCCCATTGCGGCGAAGCCTGACGATAGGGCTGGATCATCCCCAGCACGGAATTACGTAGTGGAAACAGCCCGGTCTCCTCCACCCATTGGGACTGGTTCTCCGGCGAGAGCAGCCAGCGGGCAAACAGCCAGGCAGCCAGGTCTTTTGCAGGGGTGGATTTCAGAACAGTATAAGAAGGCCCGTAGGTCACCAAGACGCTTCCTTGCGAACCAGGGAACGGGATGACCGTCCACGCGTCTGAGTTTTTCAGACGCGTCATGGCTTCCATTTCTGCAGGCAGTTCAGACAGATCACCACTGATAAAAAGGGCTGTTCTGGAGGCAAAAGAGTCATATGGCGTTTCACTCGGCCAGGCACAATGGCTGTCAGACAAACCTTTAATGAATTGTAATGCTGCCAGGTTCGAATCGGTGTGGAAGTCATAGTCACTCGCATGTGTCACACCGCCGCCAAAGGCCAGCAGCCAGGAATAGGTTGTCTGCCAGTCGGTATCCACCACCCAACCGCCCTTCGCATCGTTGGTCAAATCCTTGTCCAGCAGGAAGGAAGCATTGGCGGCGCAGGCCTGCCGGCGAAAATCCTCGGCAGTAGCCGGCGGGTTGTCAAAGCCCAGCTCATGCGCCCAGGTCTGGTTGTAAAAGACGAAGTGTGCCGACCGTTGGGCCGGCAGCCCCAACTGCTTCCCGTTGACATTATCCTGCGCCAGGAAAATGGATGGAATATCCGCCTTGTCCCCGGCTGGTAAACCCCATTGTGGATCGCCGAGATACGGATTCAGATCCACAACTGCGCCATTTGCCTCCCATGCCAGCGTCTGCTCGGGCAGGGCGACCACCAGGTCGGGCGGCTGGTCAGAATCCAGGGCAGTGTTCACGGCGTCAAACAGGCTGGAATAGTCGCCATAACCGATCGGGTTGACCGTGATACCCCACTCATTTTCGGCGGTAAATTGAGCAGCTTGCCGGGCAAACAAATCGTTGGCTGGACCGGCGAGAGCCTGCCAGACCTGCAGGCTGAGCCCGCGTAGCGAGGCTGGGTCCACGCCGAGGGTGGGAAGTGGCGTGGGCGAAGGCGTCAGCGTGGGAGCGATGGTGGGTCTGCTGGTAACAGCCGGCAGGCTCAGGGTCACGCTGGGCAGGGGGGTGACCGGGCCACAGGCAGCAAAAGCCAGAAAGGCCAACAGGGAAAGGGCTAGCAGGCGGGTCAGTCGCATGGTCTGCTAGAAGGCTATGAAAGGGACCGGCATCAGGATGACCAGGAAAATAACCAGCATCAGCACGGCCAGGGCTTTACGTCTTGGGTCGAGCTGGGTGATCTGGTCGAGCGGCTCGGCATGGGAGCGGCCAAAGAGAAAGACGAGGAAAGCCCACAGCCACCAACCACTCCAGAAGAAACCCAGCCCGACCATGAAGACCAGGATAATCGGTACAATCCGGTTGACTCGCCTGCCAAAGATTGCATAGATGACATGGCCACCGTCGAGCTGGCCAGCCGGGATGAGATTCAGGAAAGTGACCAGCAGGCCGACCCAGCCTGCCCAGGCGACCGGATTGATGAAGACATCCGTCGATCCAACCGGCGAGGGACCACCCACGAAGAAGTAGCTGATCCA
>JBEKVG010000335.1:0-3649 GCA_049514195.1 Anaerolineales bacterium
CAGAAGCATACTAAAAGAATATTTCCCGCGCTCCGGGTGTATTTGTCATGAGGGTGACAAATGCCCCCGCCTTGATGGCCTCTTCGTAGACGGCCAGGGTCATCTCTTCGGCCAGGGGGTGGGTCTGGATGATGAATTGCTGGCCGGGTTTAAGCTCCAGCGAGTAATGCACCATGACTTTGGCAAGTTTGGAAATGCGTGGATCGGGCATAGTGAATCTCTTTTCCCAAAATTATACGCCCTTAACCGCATCCAGGCATGATTAATATGTATCCCTGCAAGCAGGGAGGTACCATAAGCGTACAATCAGCGGGCGGAACTATATGGTAAATTTCCCATTCTTGTAAAACAGTTCGCCATCCACGTAAATTTCGGCATCGTGCATATCACATAACATATCCCAGTGAATGCCAGACTTGTTTTTACTACCGCTCTCCGGCAAGCCCGCGCCGATAGCCAGGTGGATGGTACCGCCCATCTTCTCATCAAAAAGCATATCTTTGGTAAAACGGGTGATGCCATAATTGGTACCGATGCCGAATTCGCCTAGGTGGCGCGCCCCAGCATCGGTATTGAGCTGTGCAGTGAGTAGTTCTTGATTCTTGCTGGCTGTCTCTTTGACCACCCTGCCCTTTTCAAACCACAGCTCGATATCGGTGACCTCCTGCCCGCTCATGATGGCAGGATAGCCAAAGCGTACCCAGCCTTCCACCGAATCTTCCACCGGACCGGTGAAGATCTCCCCGTCCGGGAAATTCTCCTTCCCATCACAGGGAATAAAGATACGATCCTTGATGGACATTTTCAAGCCTACATTCAAGCCTTTGAGAATAACTTGCTCATGGCCCTTGAACAGACCTGCCAGAGAATGCAATTCCTGTCCCACCTTCTTCCAATAGGCAATTGGATCATCCTCGTTAAGCATCCCCGCACCATAGACGAAATTACTGTAATCAACCAGGGACATATCCGCTTCCTGGGCTGAGGAATGGGTCGGGTATGCAGTACCACACCAACGGATCTCCTTCCTGGCGATGCGATTCAAAAAAGTCATAAAAATTGCAGCACGGGCCCTGGAGGCGCGCGCCATGCGGGTGGGATCGATCCCGGCCAGTGAACGAGTGTTGTGGGTAGTCCAGATGTCCAGGGAGACGTCGAAGGTCTCGCTGATCATTTTGGAGACGGGTGAGACGTAGTCAAGTTGTTCCTCCGAGGCATATTTGTAGAATATCTCCGCAGCACCAGGCACGCTGGGCAGGATAAATACATTTGCCCCAGCCTTGACAGCCTCCTCGTATACAGCCAGGGTTAGTTCCTCCGCCCATGGATGGGTCTCGATGGCGAACTGCTGGCCAGACTTGATTTCCAGCGAATACTGCACGAGAACTTTCGCCAATTTGGTCACACGTGGGTCTGACATCGAATACCTCTTTTTATATAAAAGCGCTTGCCACCCAAACTGGCTGGATCAGCCGTAGCATTTATTATACATGCTCGACCAGTTCGGATGGTTCCATGCCGGTTAGTTTTTCAGCCAGGTTGGCTGGTTTATGGAACAGTATTGGCAGGCACTGCGGGCAGATGGATAAATCTTCAGATTTGAAATGCAATCGAAGCAGAGGAATCTCCTGTTCGATTTTTTCACAGTTCAGACAACTATTCATGGATATCCAATCTTAAATCGAAAATCTATAAAGTTCCCTTATACATCCCGCCATCCACAGTCAGCATGACGCCGGTAATGTAGGATGCAGCCGGCGAGACCAGGAACACGGCTGCCTTGGCGAACTCTTCAGGTCGACCCATTCGTCCCAGCGGGCTGTCCTTGGATTGTTTTGCAATCTCTTCCTCAAGCGTGGTGCCGTTTTGTGCGGCTCGGGACTTCATCAAATCGTAGACCCGTTCCGTCTCGGTCCAGCCCGGTAAGATGGAGTTGAAGCGGATGCCGTCCTTGCCCAATTCCAGAGCCAGGGATTTGGTCAGGCCGACGGTTGCAGCCCGGATACTGTTAGAGAGCACCAGGGTGGGGATGGGCTGCTTGACAGAATAAGAAGTCACCGTCAGTACGCTGGCAGCTTTGGACCGTTTAAGATACGGCAAGGCGGCCCGGATCAGGCGGACGTGGCTCATCAACGACAGGTCAATCGCCTTCTGCCAGGTAGCCTCGTTGAATGACTCAAATACCCCGGAAGGCGGGCCACCGGCGTTGGTAATGAGAATGTCCAGACCGCCAAATGCCCTAGCAGATTCGCCGACCAACCGCTCCGGTACCTCCGGGTCAGTCACATCTCCAGCCAGGCCAATCACATGCGAACCAGTCTCGGCGGCGGCAATGGTCATTGCCGCCGCCGAGACTTTTAACTCGTCGCGGCTGTTGACCGCCACCCAGCAGCCTTCTTTGGCCAGCGCAAGGGCAGTTGCATAGCCCAATCCGCGGCTGGAGCCGGTGACGAGGGCGCGTTTATCTTTGAGTTGTAGATCCATATTTTCTCCTTTACCACAATTGCTTTGTGGTTATATGATTTCGATCCTCGAATCCATTACATCCCCATCCGGCCAGTTGGCCTGTACCCACTTCCGCACTGTCTCCAACGCGGATTGCAGGTGGGCATCGTCGTTCCCCACCATCCCGCATGCAACGACCGCTTCCTGCCACTTATCCTGCAAGCCCATCTCTGCCGTTGAGACATTAAACTGGCGGTGCAGGCGCGCCAGCAGCGGCTTAAGCCGTCCGCGCTTTTCTTTGAGCGAGGCACAGGCAGGGATATGCAAGTGAAATGTGAGAATGCCGATCACGGTTTGCCAAGACGATTACTGATTTACGAATTACAAATTACGATTTACAATGCCTTCACAATGAACGTCGAAGCCGCCTATAATCAGGCCCTTGATTATCTCTACTCTTATATAGATTATAGCCTGAAAAAATCCTCCGAACTTGCTAAAGCCCATTTCGAACTGGGACGGATGCGAGCGCTGATGGCGTTGCTCGGCAACCCGCAGGATACATATCCCATCATCCATGTGGCCGGGACGAAGGGCAAAGGCTCCACCTCGGCATTGGCTGCCGCGGCTCTCCAGGCAGCCGGCTACAAGACCGGCCTGTACACATCGCCGCATTTGCAGGATTACGTTGAGCGCATCCAGATTAACGGCCGACCAATTCCGCATGTCCGATTGGTTGAACTGGTTGAGGAGATAAAACCGGCCGTCGCAAGAATCCCTAAACTAACTACTTTCGAAATTACCACCGCAATCGGCTTTCTATATTTTGCGCAACAAAACGTGGACGCAGCGGTCATGGAGGTGGGATTGGGCGGTCGGCTGGACGCCACGAATGTCCTCACGCCGCGCGTCTCGGTCATTACATCACTTTCCTACGACCACATGGCAGTACTCGGCAACACCCTGGCCTTGATTGCAGGTGAGAAGGCCGGAATTATCAAGCCAGGTATCCCGGTCGTCTGCTCACCACAGCCGGACGAGGCGTTGGCAGTGCTGGAAAAAATTTCAGCTGAGAGACAGGCCCCACTGACGCTGGTTGGACGAGACGTGACTTTCAAGCTCCTGGAGCACTCACTGGATGGTCAGACTCTTGCAATCGTCAAACATCAACCGTCATTCGCAAAGCAAGAATCGGTTATACTGC
>JBEKVG010000336.1:0-3624 GCA_049514195.1 Anaerolineales bacterium
TCAAGTGCGTTCTTGTCGAACTATCCGTTTCAAACGCAACATCATGCCACTGATCAGGAACCAAGGTCATATCTAGAACGGCATTCCGTGGTAAATCCTCTTCAGGCCCTAAAACCGACATTAGTTTCTCCCACCAAGGCATAAATTCGGGAGATGTTGCATCAGGAGCCTCGACATATTTACCCTCGCCCTTTTGGACGCTGGCAAACAATGCTTCATAGCTTGAAGGCATATTGTTGAACAGTTTTGCCTTATCGATCGGGTATCTGTCCGGGGTTAGGGTGAAGGTCGGGGTAATGGTAGGAGTGAGGGTCAAAGTGGGGGTAAAAGTCAAGGTGGGAGTGGGGGTGGGTGTTGAGGTATTGGTTGGCATGGGGGTGAAGGTCGGTCCGAAGAGCTTGCCGGGAGAGCAGGAGGTAAGAAGAAGGGTGAGGATGAGGAACCAGGTATTACGCATGGGCTAATTATACAGATTTACTCAATGGAATGATAGAACCCCTTCTAAAATACCCTGGCACTTTCAGAATCAGGGGGTAAAGCAGACAGCGATGAAGTCGCCGACATGGGGTTCCCAAACTGGGTATAATAAACCCCAATTAATCACCGACCAAAGGATCCCGGAGGAGGTAAAAAATATGAACATCATCCTGGCTGTTATCCTGGGTGTTATTGTGGTTGGCGGCCTGCTGGTAGCTTTCCTAGAGTATCGCATCCGTCAGCCGGATTTTCTGGTGTTGTATGAGTCCAGGGGTCGCATCAGCCTGCGGAAAGGTCTGATCTATCCGCGCCATTTTAGCCTACCTCTCCCACGCACGACCTCCCCGATCCAGTTGACAGTCGAGGCAACCGCCGCAGGCAATCTCGGGGTACGGGTCAAGCTGGTTGGCTCCGTGGCGCCTTCACTTGAAAATCTACCATCCCTGATCCGTGTCGGAGGTTGGAATCGCGATGCAGTCGTGCGAGCCACCGATGAAGTCCAGGTGCTCCTGCAGGAGCTGGTTAAGGAATACACGGAGCGTTGCGGGATCAACACGCTTTCCTCGGCCGATCTTCTAGCCTATTTGAATAAGCGTTTGGCCATTGTCAAGGAGAAATACGGCGTTGAATTGATCTCCTTAGCCATCCAATCCCTGGATCCAACCGACCCTGAGATCGCGGATGCACTGCGCCAGCAGGAACAGGCGCGCCTGCTTGAACAGACCGAGCACCTAAGCCAACAGGCGCGTGTTGCGGCTGCGAAAGCCAAAGCGCAGGCGGATGAAGAAATTGTGAAAATGGAACACACCCTCGACTTGAAAAAGGCCGGGTTGAGGAAAATTCTGCTCGAAAAAGAATCGACGATTTCCCAGCAAAGCCTCACTGATGAGCTGAAGCGTAATCGTATGCGCCTCGCCTTTGAAACGGAAGAGCTGAATGTGCTAAAGAGCAGTCCGGAATTGCTGATGCTGACTCCTCAGGCTGCCCGCCTGGCAGAGGCGAGCCAGAACTTGAAGAATGCCCGCACGGTCATCTCATTAACCCCTCAGGAATCAGCGCATGGTTCCGAACTGCTCGGCCTGTTCCAGGAACTGCTGCAAAAAGCCCTGGAAGAAAAGAAGCAGGCAGAGTAGAGGCGGGCATTCCAGTTATCCCCAGACGCCCTGAAGCCATTTGAGCGTGCAAGCGATGCTTTCCCAGCCTGATCCCCTGACCTTTTTTCGTCTTAAGCCGATCCAGGTTGCGCGGGTTTCTGAGATCAGCGAAGCAACCGCGGCGGTAGAGGTCCCCCCCGAGCAACGTGTCAATTTTCACATCGGGAACCCCCTACAGGATGCACGCCTCTCTTCCGCCTTTCTACGCATTGCGCTTGGCCTGGATGTCCATCAGGAAGACTTGCGGGATTCAGACCCCGAGGCGATCCTGGAAACCCTGGGCTGGGAAAAACAGGATAAACCAAAACTTGAGCTGATCATCCGGACGATCCAAAAGAGTGCACCCTACCTGCCCAGGGGCGGCTATTCCCGGAAAAACCCGCATGCCCTGATCACGGCCTTTTGCGCATGGCTGGAGCACCAACAGGAGCCATTGCACTACGATACCGGAGCACAATCCGGCCGGCGGGAGATTATCCTGGCCTCGGGCGGGATAACCGAAGCGTTGCGGATCCTGCTCTTTGCCATCTCCTCCGATCTGGAGAAGTTGCCTGCCCGCATCCTGTGTTATCGTTGCGAACTTCCCGCTCCGCTGAAGCTCATCCCCAATCTGCTTTTTGAAGACCTGCCTGCCGATGAACGGGTCGCCCGGGACCAGGTTGAGCAATTCCTGGTGGATAAGCCGGGGGTACCGGTTTTTTTGTTGATCGGTGGCCTGCTGGGGGAGGAAACCCGCCGCAAGCTGCGCCTCCTGAGCATTGAGCGCCCACTGTTCTTCATTGAAGCAAACAATGCTCCCAACCATCTTTCCCTGGCGCGTGAGGCAAAGTTAGTGCAGCGCGTCATTCGACTTCTGACACCGGCGATATTTGCGCCGCGTCTGCACACGCTTTCGACGGTCTTCCTTGCCGGTAATGCCGATTTTCTAAACGTGCTGGAGAATGTTCATTTCAACATGAAAGGGACACCCTCCGCCTCGGAAGTTGAGTTCCTGATCTATCTCCTGGAACAAAAATTAACGGGTCTTCCGTCAGAAACTCCCGGAGAGGTTCCACAAGTCAGGCCCGCGTTTGAAGGTCTGGGGTCTGGCATTGGAGCTGAAAATGCCCTGCCAGAACTGGCTGGACGGGCAGGAGAACATCTCGAACGACTATTGAATGAATACACTGGGAATCTGGCGCATTCCATGGTCTCATTTGAAGAGAAATCCGGCAGGCTTGCACAGCGCGTGCAGAATACGTGGAAAGACAGCCTCATGGATGAATTTACCAGCCTAGATGCAAAGGGACTTCTCGATCAGCTGGTCTTGAACGTCCACGATCCAGCCTGGTGCCAGGTGCTGCAACGCAGCTTCCTGAGTGCTTTTAGCAAACACCAACCGCAATACCGGCCGGAGGCGCTCCTGGTGGCAAGTGGTTCAAACCGGACAGCCTTGGGGATCCTGGGCTTCCATTGTGGCATAACCGAAGTGGTGATTGCGGACCTGAGCTGGTCTTACGAACAATGCTTTCCCAAGGTTCATGCGGTCCCGATGAACCCATCTTTGGAACTGAATGTGGATGCCTTGATCGGGAAAATCGAGGAACTGTGCCGGCAGGACCCGTCCTGGCAGAGGCGCGGCGCACTGGTAATCAATAATCCCCACAATGCCACCGGCAGGATCCTTGATGGCCAAGCCGTCCGCAGACTGATCACGTACTGTCTGCAACATAATATTTATATAATTGACGACCTGGCTTACCAGGACATGGCGCCGGTTGACGATCTCCCGGAGATCAAGACGGCCCGCCAGATCACCTCGGAACTGACCCGGCTTGGCGAAGTGAATGAAAAGCAGGCCGAGCGGGTCATCACAGTCCATTCCATGTCAAAGACTGATTGCCTGGCCGGGGCCAGGCTGGCGGTGGTCGAAATACGCGCAAAGGAATTAAAGCAGCGCTACGAGGAGTTGAACTCCCTCATTCAACCCAACCTGGCGGCCATCTTTCTCTGT
>JBEKVG010000337.1:0-3594 GCA_049514195.1 Anaerolineales bacterium
ACTGGCGAGACACCCGAACAGGCTGCCGTGCGGGAAACCAGGGAAGAACTTGGTTTGGATGTGACCATCAAGCAGCTTTTGGCGAAAATCTGGTGGCACGACAAGCCACAGTATTACTATCTGGTCGAGGCTGTCGGTGGTAACTTCGGAACCGGGACGGGCGAAGAAATCTGCCACCCGCGCTCGAAAAAGGGGAGTTACCAGCCAGTCTGGGTCTCGCTCGGAGATTTGCTCATCCTACCGGTGTTGCCGCGTTCGATGGCAGAATTGACTGTGAGAGCCCGCTCCGCAGGTTGGCCGGATCCAATACCTGTTCTACGCAACGAAGACTGACATGCACATTCTTTTAATTCACCAGGCTTTCGCCGCTCTCGACGAGCCCGGCGGAACGCGCCATTACGAACTGGCATGCTATCTGGCCGGGCGCGGCCACAAAGTCACAATCATCGCCAGCCCGGTGAGCTATCTGACCGGTGCTCCCATCCCTACCACTCCTTATCCGGAGAAAATAGGGAAAGCTCCCCTCCGTCTCCCCCCATTTTCGGAGAAAATGGGGGGAGAGAAAGATGGGGGTAGTGTGACAGTGATCCGCACCTATACCTACCAGGCCCTGCATAAGTCCTTTGTCCACCGTGTGTTCTCTTTTGTTTCGTTCATGGCATCCTCGTTTTTTGCAGGTCTGGGTGTGAAGGATGTGGACCTGGTCTGGGGCACCTCGCCGCCCATCTTCCAGGGCCTGACCGCTTGGTTGCTGGCACGCCTGAAGAGGGTGCCATTCCTCTTTGAAGTGCGTGACCTGTGGCCGACGTTCGCCATCGCCGTGGGTGTGTTGAAAGACCCGTTGCTTATCAAAATGTCACTCTGGTTGGAGCGCTTCCTGTATCACCATGCCAACTGCGTGATGGTAAACAGTCCCGGTTACGTGGCGCATGTAACCGAAGGTGGCGCCAGGCGGGTGGAACTTGTACCAAATGGCGCAGATCCGGCGATGTTCGATCCGGCTGACGCTGGGATCATCTTCCGTTCTACCAATCATCTTGAAGACAAATATGTCGTTCTCTATGCTGGTGCGCATGGCATGTCGAACGATTTGGGTGTTGTGCTGGATGCGGCAAAAATTTTGCAGGATACGACCATCACTTCCGGAGTGACAATCGTATTTCTCGGCGATGGTAAGGAAAAACCCGCACTGCAGAAACAGGCTGCCGAAATGCACCTGAGCAACGTCTTGTTTTTACCCCCCCTCCCGAAAGTCGATATGGCGGCAGCTCTGGCCGGGGCGGATGCCTGTCTGGCCATTCTCAAGCCCATCGTTGAATACAAAACCACCTACCCGAATAAGGTTTTTGACTACATGGCCGCCGGACGACCGGTGATCCTGGTCATCGATGGGGTCATCCGCGCAGTGGTGGAAGCGGCCGGCTGTGGAATCTTTGCCCAACCCGGTGATCCGTCTGCACTGGAGCAGGCGGTCCAGGCGCTAGCCTCAGACCGGGCCCACTCCCGTCAGATGGGATTGGCCGGTCGCAAATACCTGGAAGATCATTTCAGCCGGTCTGCCCTGGCGGAAAAGCTGGTTGGGATCCTGGAAGAGATGGTTGCCCCGAAACAGTGATTGCTTAGGCTGCCATGAAGAGGCGGGATCGGCCACAGCCGCCCGGCTTTGAAAGGAGTGAAGTCATGCTCGCGATAAAGCGGATCTATGAAACGCCGGCCGCGGCCGCTGGACTGCGAGTGCTGGTGGAAAGGCTCTGGCCGCGTGGCCTTACCAGGGAACGGGCAGCCATCGATCTCTGGCTCAAGGAGGTTGCGCCGAGCCCGGAGCTGCGCAAGTGGTTCGGCCACTACCCGCAGAAATGGGCAGAGTTCCGGGAACGCTACCGGACAGAGCTAAAGGCGAAACCAGAGCTTCTCGACCAACTCCAGGCAATCGCGGCAGGCGGTTCACTCACCCTGGTATACGCCGCACACGACCAGCTACACAACAGTGCCGTTCTGCTCAAGGAATTCCTGGAGGAAAGCCAGTGTTCCTGAACGGGAACATTCGGCAAACCGGCAGATGTTTAGTCATCGCTGTAACCTCCCGTCCAGGGAGAGATTTTGATAATATTGTTATCGGTTAAAAGAGGTGCCCATGTCCACGACCGAACGTGTCCGTAAACTGCGCCAGCAATCCCTTGAAGCCAGAGAGTCTATCTCGGCCGAACGGGCCGTGCTGATGACGGAGTTTTACCAGCAGAACCTGGGGTTGGTCTCCGTGCCGATGCGGCGCGCCCTGGCTTTCCAATACCTGATGGAATACAAGACCATTTACATTAGCGAGGGTGAACTGATCCTCGGCGAGAAGGGACCCGCGCCCAAGGCCACGCCCACCTATCCAGAATTGTGCTGCCATAGCTTGCAGGATTTGGATATCCTTAACACGCGTGAAAAGACTTCCTTCGCGGTCAGCCCTGAGGTCCGGAAAGTTTACGCAGAGACCATCATCCCATTCTGGCAGGGCAGATCAATGCGCGACCTGCTTTTTTCCGAAATGACACAAGAATGGAAAGCTGCCTACGAGGCCGGGATCTTCACTGAGTTCATGGAGCAGCGCGCTCCTGGCCACACCGTCCTGGACGACAAGATTTACCACAAGGGCATGCTGGATTTCCTGCAGGATATTCAGGATAGCCTGGATGGTCTGGATTTTTTGAACGACCCGCAGGCATATGACAAAGAACAGGAGCTGCGCGCTATGGCGATTTGTGCAGCCGCGCTAGTACGCTTTGCCGAACGGCACTCCGAAAAGGCGCGCCTCCAGGCCGACCTGGAATCTGACCATGCTCGCAGAGCTGAATTAGAACATATCGCTGAGGTGTGCGATCACGTACCAGCGCACGCCCCACGTGACTTCTGGGAAGCCTTGCAATACTACTGGTTCGTTCACCTGGGTGTGACTAGCGAGCTGAACACCTGGGACTCGTTCTGCCCCGGACACCTGGACCGACATCTGGCGCCATTCTATGACTTGCAACGGCACAACCGGGAGTACTACGAAGAATTGCTCCAGTGCCTGTGGGTCAAGTTCAACAACCAACCCGCCCCGCCCAAAGTTGGCGTGACGGCTGCCGAAAGTGGCACCTATACCGATTTTGCCCAGATCAATATCGGCGGCGTCAACGCGGACGGCTCAGATGGCGTAAACGTTGTCACTTACCTGATCCTGGATGTGGTCGAGGAGATGCGCCTGCTACAGCCCAGTTCATCCATCCAGGTCAGCAAGAAAAATCCTGATCCGTTCGTCAAACGGGCAGCCAGGATCATCCGCACCGGCTTCGGGCAGCCCTCGGTCTTCAATGCCGATCTGGTGGTTCAGGAGCTGGTTCGCCAGGGTAAATCTGTGACGGATGCCCGCAGCGGCGGAACCAGCGGCTGCGTTGAGACAGGCGCCTTCGGCAAGGAAGCTTATATCCTGACCGGCTACTTCAACCTGCCCAAGCTGCTCGAATTGACCTTGAACAACGGCCTCGACCCCCGTACGGGCAGCCTGCTTGGCCTGCAGACTGGCGACCCGGTCTGCTTTGCGTCCTTCGATGAGCTATATGCTGCCTT